>USCM01000271.1 GCA_900553155.1 uncultured Prevotella sp.
ATAGCTGGCATTGATTTGGCTTGACGAGGCTATATTAACGTCTACACTCGACAACACCTTGCTGCCGTCGGCTGTATACATAGCCACACCTCTACTCATAACCACAAACAGCCTGTCGCCGCTTGAAGCAATGCCAAGCACAGGTGCTGTTGTGGGTAGATGTACAAATTGTGTTTTGTCGGCATCCGAGCGATACAAGCCACCCTTATCGTCAAAAACAAACACACCTTTAGATGTAGATACCAGGGAGATAAAGGAGTTGCCAACCTTATGCCTTGACTTTATCTGGCAACGATGAAACTTGCTGTCCTTATAGTTGTAATAGTCGACGCAATAGTCGGTGGCTACGTACAGTCCGTGGTTGGTAGACAAGAGGCTATGCACATTATTGTTGGAGATGCTTGTTGTTTCGTTGTTGCTGTAGCGAAACAATGTAAAGAACATTCCGTCAAACTGTGCCAGTCCGTTGGATGTGCCGGTCCATATAAAGCCGCGGTTGTCCTGTGCTATGCAGTTGACGGTGTTGTCGGGCAGACCTTGCTTGATGCCGTAGCTGCATATACGGTTGGTTGCAGCGGCAGACAATACCGCAACAAGCAGCATAAAAAATACAATAAAATATCTTCGGTTCTTTATCATAACTTGTTCTTAGGCTTAGGGACAGCAAAGTTAAGAAAAAAAAACGTAATAAGGGAGTGATTGGGAAAAATTGTTTTAATTTTCATCTGCCATCTGCAACCACGCCTCAAAAATCGTTATAACAAGTTGTATATCTGTAAGTTACGTGGTTGCAGATAGGGTTACAGATGATTATTCATCTGCAACCCTCTTGACCAAATACTTGGTGCCGGTCTTAAATCGGCGGCGCTTGATGTCGGGCATGTTGGCAAGCTTGCGCCCAAACGTCGTCAGGCTTGCCGTCTTTAGTGGCGAGCCAGCCTGCTTGCGCAGCTGGTCGAACAGCTCGGTTGTGGTGAGCCACGTGCCATGCTCCTCGTCCTCGGCTGGCACAAAACGCAGACGGAAGTACTGCTCGGTAGGATCGACGGTCTCAAACTGGCGATTGTTCTGCATTATCAAGGCTGTGTCGTCGGCTCCAAACCACGTGGGTTCGCCACGGCGCAAGGCAGCCAAAGCCTGTGCGTACAGCTGGCGGTAGTTGGGTTCGCGGTCTACATTTATAGGTGCCGTGAGGTGTATGGCTATAAAGCGGCGATTGCCCGACGGGTCGGCAAGGATGTCGTCCATGTTGCTGGTGGCTATAAAGGATGCGCAACGGGGCATCTCCTCTTGGCGCACTCCGTAAGGACGCTTTATCTTGAGGTTGGGCAGCTGGATGATGTTCTTCAAGAAACCCTGCTGAACCTTGGGCGAAATTTGGTTGAACTCGTCAAGATTGATAAGCAACTGCTGCGACATAGCCAACATCACCTGCCGTTTCTCCGTAAGCACGAGGTTGTCGGTGTAGCCCCAACGCAGTTCGGGCGGAAGCAGTCGGCGACAGAACGTACTCTTGTGGTAGCCCTGTGTAGAGATAAGGAGCGGCGCCACGCTGTTGCCATAGGTGCTGTTAGCGGGCTGCGTCCACTGCTGCACCATCGCCAGGAACCACGTTCTGAACCAACGTTGCCAGTGCGGATTGTCGTTTGGCACGGTGGCAGCCAAGGCTCCTATATGGTCGCGTCCGTCCCATGCGCCATCACACTGATATAGAAATCGGCGTATCGGGTCGTAGGCAGAAATGAAGTCGCTCTCAAGAAAGTTGCGCACATCCTTTATGCTTACCTCGATGCCTTGCAGCTGCACCTCCAACGTCATGCGTTTCTGCACGCAAGGGTCGAGCGGCTGAAAGGTGCTACCGGCTGCGTTCGACCTGTACTCCACATACTTCATCACCCCATTACGGCGGAATATATAGCGCGAAGTGAGGAATACAATCATTCGGCGGATGCAATCGCTGCGGTTAGGATTGTCCTTATCGTTTGTGTCGTCAACCTGCGCCTGGTGCGCTATGTCGTATATGCGGCGGTTGTCGGTGCCGGACGGATTGTAGGGATGGGCAAGTCGGGCAATGTGCTGTATATAGCTTTGCACGCTCGCAGCACTGATGTTTGGCTGATAAGGGTGAGTTTGACTTTTCTTTTTCATGGTAATAAAAATAGTTTTAATAGGTTAATGTCTTTGTGTTTCGCAACGTAGTGGTGCCAATCAAGCCTTACTGACCGACCAATTAAGGCCTAATGACCTACCAATCAAGCCTTACTGACAGACCAATCAAGCCTTGGTAACAACGTTACAAAGCCTTTGTAACAGCACCGCAAAGACTTGGCTACGGCACCACGTCGTATTTGTTGGTTGCAAAGGTAATAAACAGCGCAAGCAATGTCAAGTGTTTTGACGAAGAAATGCAAAGGGTGGCAGATGGTTGCAGATGGTTGCAGATAAAACGAGGCATCTGCAACCGGGGGCAAGACATTAATAATCAGAGGGTTGAATGGGATAAAACAAGGACGGGTTGCAGAGTGGCAGATAAAATAGAAAAACAAAAATTATTGGAGAAATGGGGGCTTGAGGCGTGTAATGGTTAATTCGTGTAATGGACGTTAATGGTTAAATCGTATAATGGGCGTTAATGGTTATATCGTATAATGGGCGTTAATGGTTAAATCGTAAATTGACGTTAATGATTAGGCGTCGCCGAAGGCGGCGAATT
>USCM01000272.1 GCA_900553155.1 uncultured Prevotella sp.
ACGATTATTACTGAGTTTTTCATATTCTCTTTCTTTTAATATTGAATGTAATATAAATTCTTAACCCTATGATAGTCAATGTCGTCCGTCTTAAGCTTTAATGTTTTCTTTAACGTTATCCGAACAAAGCTCTAAGCGCTTCTTCTACCTTACGTACAGGATGGATGTTAATTTTGTACTTACTGATGTCCAAATTCTGTACGTTTGATTTAGGGAGAATGATGTCTGTGAATCCAAGCTTTTCGGCTTCGGCTATTCGCTGTTCGATACGGTTTATAGGGCGTACCTCTCCGCTAAGACCTACCTCGCCAGCCATACACCAGCCTGGTTCAATGGCTGTATCGACATTGCTTGACAGTACGGCGGCAATGACGCTAAGGTCCATGGCGAGGTCGGTTACACGCAGTCCGCCGGCAATATTTACGAACACATCTTTCTGTATCAGCTTAAATCCAACACGTTTCTCAAGCACCGCAAGCAGCATATTTAGTCGGCGTTGCTCAAATCCTGTAGCCGAGCGTTGTGGTGTGCCGTATGCGGCAGACGACACCAGAGCCTGTGTCTCTACCAGAAAAGGACGCACGCCTTCGATGGCAGAGCTTATGGCTACACCAGAAAGACCCTCGTGATCTTGAGACAGAAGCAATTCGGAGGGATTACTAACTTGGCGTAATCCTGTTTGCTGCATCTCGTAAATGCCAAGTTCGGAAGTGCTGCCAAAACGATTCTTTATCGAACGCAATATGCGGTACATGTAATGCTGGTCGCCCTCAAACTGAATGACGGTGTCGACGATATGCTCTAATATCTTTGGCCCGGCAAGGGTGCCTTCCTTGTTGATGTGTCCAATCAGTATGACAGGTGTTCCGCTTGTCTTTGCAAAACGCAGAAGAGAGGCTGCGCACTCGCGAACCTGTGTTATGCTACCAGGACTGCTGTCTACGTCTTCGGTGGCTATGGTCTGTATGGAGTCGATAATGAGAAGCTCGGGAGAGAGTTCGTCGGCGTATTCGAATATCCTTTGCAAGGAAGTTTCGCAAAGGATGTTGATGTTGTCGAGGCTGTCGTTGCTGCTTGTGTCTTGTCGGTTGAGCAAGCGTTCGGCACGCATCTTGAGCTGATGTGCGCTCTCCTCGCCGCTGACATATAGTATCTTTTTGTCGTGTATGTTGAGAATGGTTTGCAGCGTAAGTGTACTCTTGCCTATGCCAGGCTCGCCACCCAACAACACAATACTTCCGGCAACAAGTCCGCCGCCAAGAACGCGGTTGAGTTCGGCGTCGTGCATATCGATACGTGGGTCGTCCTTGGTGGGTATGTCGCGCAGTTTGACAGGACGGTTCTTCTCGGAAGCTGACTTGTCGTTACGGAATAATCCGTTGGCATTGCTGCTATTGGTAGTTGATGTCAGGTGTATCTCCTTGAAAGTGTTCCATTCGCCACAGCTTGGACATTTGCCAATCCATTTTGTCGACTCCTGTCCACAGTTGCTACATACGTATGCTGTCTTAATCTTTGCCATAATGCTCAAATGCGTTTTGTATATGATACAAAAGTACTAATATTTTTCGGCGTTACAAAATTAATTGCTACTTTTGCCTTATGAAAAAGATTCTATTATATATATTAGCATTATTCTTTGCCATTTCGTGTGGCAATTCTTATGAAGAACAAAAGAGATTGTCAAGAGCCGAACGCGCTCGATTGCAGCGTGAAGACTCTCTTGCGCTGAAGATAGCGGTTATGCCAACGCTCGACTGCTTGCCTCTTTATATAGTTAAGGAACACGCATTGAATGATACGTCGAAGCTTGATTTGCGTCTTAAGTATTTTACGGCACAGATGGACTGTGACACAGCTCTGGTAGGACGGAGCGTGGAAGGTGCCGTGAGCGACCTTGTACGTACCGAACGAATGAAGCGTGAGGGCGTAAAGCTTGATTACATCACCTCGACCAATGCTTATTGGCAGCTCATTACAAACTATAAAGCTCGTATAAAAAAAGTTGACCAATTTGGCGACAAGATGGTTGCTATGACACGGCAACCGACTTTCTTACCGATTATGTACTTGAGAATGTCAAGACACAGTCGGAGGTGTTTCGCATACAGGTGAACGATGTGAATATAAGGCTCTCGATGCTTCTCAATAACGAGATGGACGCTATGTGGCTAACTGAACCACAGGCTACAACTGCCCGTATTAATGGCAATGTTGTCATAGCCGACAGTAAAAACCTAAAGCTCAGCCTTGGTGTGTTGGCTGTTAGGTCGGAGGTTATGAAGGACAAGCGCAGAAAGGTGCAGATGGCAGAATTGGTAAAGACGTATAACCAGGCTTGCGACTCAATTAACAAGAATGGTGTGAAGCATTATGCCGATATCATAAAGAAGTATATGAAGGCTAATGACAAAACGATATCGCAACTGCCTAAACTTAAGTTTGTTCATGTCGCAGCACCTAAACAGGCAGACGTGGATGCTGTAAACCGCAAAAAATAATACCTATGAAGCCGACGATAAAAGATACTATAGTTGTTGACCGCAATGTGGGGACAGCCTTGCGTATGCTTGAAAAGCGTATGTCCGAACTTCAACTGTCTGACGGTAAGGATATGTTGGAGACTGTAAAGGCCGACTATCAGCTTATGGTCGATTGTTTTGAGCGTGGCATACACGACCCTAAGGGTGATGAAGTGTATAGAGATATGCT
>USCM01000273.1 GCA_900553155.1 uncultured Prevotella sp.
TCTTATCCTATCAACAACGCATGGCTCTCTGGTGTAGAATACTTTATGCACGACAAGTCGTTTAAGAACGTCCTAACCCTTGAGGCACTCTACAAGACTATCCGCAAGACCGACCAGAACGTGCCAATGCAGCTCACAGCTGTGTGGACTTGCAACGACATCTTCGGCGTAAAGGGCTTGAAGTTCAACGGCTTTGCCGACTTCTGGTGGGAGACACACGCCGTAGATTATGCCGAGGACGGATCGTTCGACACCAAGCACACCGTGTTCATCACCGAGCCACAGCTATGGTATAACGTAGGCCAGCACTTTGGTTGCGAGAACCTCAGCATAGGCGGCGAGGTAGAGTTGTCTAACAACTTCGGCTCGACAGGCGGATTCAAGTGCCGTCCATGTCTTGGCATGAAGTGGGACTTCTAAAGACTTGGAAGACTTAAAACTCAATAACAATGCTTTCAAAACTTTTCGGCTTCGATCCGTCGAAGCACAGCATCAAGACCGAGGTAATGGCGGGCATCACCACATTCCTCACCATGGCATACATCCTTGCGGTCAACCCAAGCATCTTTGCCAACCTCGCATCAAAGGGAATGGACACTAACGCCGTGTTCACGTCTACGGCTCTTGCAGCCATCGTGGGTACATTAGTTATGGCTATATATGCCAAGAAACCCTTCGGACTGGCTCCGGGTATGGGCCTTAACGCCTTCTTCGTGTTCACCGTGTGCCTCACAATGGGCTACTCATGGCAGTTTGCGCTTACAGCCATCCTCATCGAGGGATTCCTCTTTGTGCTTATGACGCTAACACGCATACGCACACTCATCGTCGACGCCATTCCGGCTGCGCTCAAGAGAGCCATCGGAGCCGGCATCGGACTCTTCATTGCCTTTATCGGACTGAAGAATGCGGGCATCATTATCGAAAACCAGTCAACGTTTGTAAGCATCGGTCACCTTACATCGGGTACCGCCTTGCTTGGTGTTATAGGCATCATCTTCACCTCGGTGCTTGTCATCAAGAATGTGCCAGGCTCGCTGCTTATCGGCATCCTCGGCACTGCTCTTATTGGTATACCTATGGGTATCACCCATTTTACGGGCATCCTTGACACTCCGCCGTCAATAGAGCCAATCTTCTGCCAGTTCGAGTTTCACAACATCTTTACCATCGATATGGTCATCGTGGTGTTCACATTCCTCTTTATCGATATGTTCGACACCATGGGCACCCTCGTTGGTGTGTGTACCAAGGCAGGTATGATGCGCAAGGACGGCCGTATTCCGGGTCTTAACAAGGCTTTTATGGCAGACGCTATCGCCACTATGACTGGCGCATGCTTGGGCGCAAGTACCACAACAACCTACGTCGAGAGTGCTTCGGGTGTAGCCCAGGGCGGTCGTACAGGTCTTACAGCCTTCTCTACAGCTGTTTGCTTTACCGTGGCTCTGTTCTTCGCTCCGCTGTTCCTCTCTATTCCGGCTGCTGCCACAACTCCGGTTTTGGTAATCGTTGGCTTGTTCATGCTGTCGCCAGTAAAGGACATCGACCTCGACAACTATGCCGAAGCTATCCCTGCTTTCATCACCATCGTCATGATGCCGCTTACATACAGCATCTCCGACGGTATCCTCTGCGGCGTTATCTCGTATGTTGCCATCAACGTGCTGTGCGCCAACTGGAAGAAGCTCAACCCCACGCTTTACGTCCTCGCCGTGCTGTTTGTCATCAAGTATATCTTTATCTAAGGATAGCACAGGTATTTGGAGGAATCAAACAATAATGGGCATTAACGACGCTTACAAAACTTGTCGTTAATGCCCATGTGTTTTTCTATGGGTTTATATTATTTTATTTCACCACTTTCGTTGTAGATTGTGTACCGTCGGTGTATGTGGTCTTCTTCATAAACACACCGTTCTGCGGAGCATTGATGCGTCGGCCGTCAAGGCTGAACCACTCTACATTCTTAACATTCTTGCCAGTTGCGTCAGCGCCAACATTGTTGATACCTGTAGCATCAGTACCATCGAGCACGATGTTGTCGAGGTATACAGCCTCAAGGTGTCCGTTGGTGAAGGCATAAAAGGCAAAGCTCAGGAAGTTGTTGCTCTTGTATGCGGCAAGATCCACATTGTACTGCTTCCAGCCCTCCTCCTCTTCGGTGGTAGAGAGGTCGTATCTTGCAACCTCGGTATATTCTCCGTCGTCAGCACGAACATACACGAGAAGATACGGATGCTTGTCGGCATACTTTGTAGGATAGCCGTAAGCCCAGAACGAGAGGTTGCTGTTCTTGCCTTTTACAGCCACCTTCGGCGAGATAAATCCGGCTCCTGCGTATGTGTCGTAGTAACTGCCATTGTAGAAGTAGGCGCAACCATCGTCGCCATCCTGTGGAGTAGCCTTGTTGTAGGCGCCTTCCTCACCGGTAGGAGAAGTTGTACCCCAGTTGAGAACAGTAGTGTTCTGCGAGCTGATAGTCCATGGAGTAGTGGCAAGTTTGCGGTCGGCAAACGACTCGCGGAACGGCTGTGCATAGAGCTTGCCAATGGTGCTGCTGGTTACGATGGTGTCGCCAATGCCCTCAGAGTTTTTGGCAACAACACCATAGTAGAGCACCTCCTGCTGTTTGAGGTCGCTGCGGTCTACGGTGTAGCTAAGGTCTTTCAAGTCGTCGGCTACAATCTTGAGTGTGCGGTCTT
>USCM01000274.1 GCA_900553155.1 uncultured Prevotella sp.
CTGACGCTGCTCTGCTGTAGGCTCAAGCTCAGGAACTGTGCATCCGAGTGAGTCAACAAGGTTGGTGCGCTTTGCAGGCGACATCTTGAGCCAACGAGCCATGTCCGAACCAGAGAGGCTCTCCATCTTCTTAGTGTCGTAGAAGTAAGCAAGGCCCTTGCGTGTGAATCCAGGCTCGCTAACGTCGCCACCCCATGCTACAGTATAACCGTTCATGATAGCGTTCTCGATAATGCGTGCCATATCCTCCATAGGAAGGTTCCATGACAATGGGTTGCGCCAGTTGTCCTGCACCTCAACAGCATACTGTGTGTAGTATGGCTTGTGGCTATAGCTTGTAACTGAGACATAGTTGTCCCAGTTTAAGCCAAGGCTTGCTGCAAACGACTTAGGTGTGTATTTCTTGCCCTGGTATGTGAACGACTCTGGGCACTGGCCAAGATATGCATCGAGGATACCCTGGAGTCCGACCTTCCACTGGCTTGAAATCTTATTGGCCTTGCTGCGGGCGATACCAGCAACGTAAGGCTCAAGCTGACCGAAGAATTCGTTGAAGTTGTTGAGCGAGTCGCCATAGAGAGAGCCTGGGAACGGCATAGCGTCCTCTGGGCAAATACCATAGTTCTTAAGAACATAGTAAACATCGTAAGCCGAACCACCCTGAGCGAACTGGCAGTCGCCATGCAAGCGAACAACCTGAACGGCACGGTCCATATAGTCCTTATTGGCAACAAACGACTCGCAAAGGTCGTATGTCTTGCCTGTGGCCTTCAAAATCTCAGCCTCAAAGAATGAGAGTGTTGAGTAGGCCCAGCATGTACCGCTACGGTTCTGGTCCTTAACGCTTGTGATAGGGTTCGCCTTGATGGTGGTGAAGACGGGCTTGTTCTTGTTCTCGTCTTTCTTCTCCTCAGCGTTTGCGTTCAATGCGAATACTGCAAGAAGCGCAAGTGTGAAAATTTTCTTCATTGTTTTGATTTATTGTTGATGAATTAATTGTTCTTCATAAACTCCTCGATGTCATTAGGATGGTATGGTATGCGGTCTTTGCCGATGAAGCGGCAGCCATCCTTTGTTATGAGCACATCGTCCTCGATACGTATACCACCAAAGTCCTTGTATGTCTCAAGCATGTCGAAGTTGAGGAATTCGGCACAATGTCCAGATGCCTTCCAGTCGTCGATAAGGGCTGGGATGAAGTAGATGCCCGGCTCGTCGGTTACGACAAATCCCTCTTCGAGGCGGCGGCCCATACGTAGGCAGTTGGTGCCAAAGCCAACATGTATCTGGTCGAACGACTCCATATCGTGAACGTCCATACCCATCATGTGACCCAATCCGTGGGGTAGGAACATGGCATGTGCACCAGCAGCTACAGCCTCGTCTACATCGCCCTTCATCAAGCTAAGCTCTTTAAGACGCTCTGTCATAAGGCGGCACACGGCAAAGTGTACATCCATATACTTTACACCGGGTTTGGCTACCTCAAGCACGTAGTCGTGACAAGCCTCAACGATGCTGTATATCTCGAGCTGACGCTGTGTAAACTTGCCGTTGACTGGATATGTACGGGTGTTGTCTGAGCAGTAGTTGTTTATGGTCTCGGCTCCACAGTCGCACAAAACCAAGCGACCGCTTTCGAGTTCGGCCATTGAAGGGCATCCGTGCATAATCTCGCCGTGCTGACTGAAGATGTTTGGGAAGCTAACCATAGCACCATACGAGCTGGCAATGCCGTCAAGCTGTCCGCTGATGTACTTCTCGGTAATGCCTGGCTTGGTAAGGCGCATGGCTGTGGTGTGCATCTTATAGCCAATGACAGCGGCGCGCTCAAGTTCTTCTATCTCCTGCTGTTCCTTGGTAGAACGCATCTTTACAACTGCATTTATGAGGTCGAGGCTTGCTGCCTCTTTCTGCTGTACTGGATGTATGCCGAGCAAGTCGAATATCTGTATCTTTATATCGTGACGATAGGGTGGCAAGAAGTGGATGCGGCGCTTCATGCGCATAGCCTCGTTGCAGATGGTCTTAAGGCTCTTCATCGGAGCTGTGTTCTTTACGCCAACGCTCTCTGCCATGTCGTGCACGCTGTCTACGCTGCCAAACCAAACAATGTCTTCGATGTCGATGTCATTGCCTATGAGTGTCTCGGTGTCGATAACACCGACAAGACCGTCGCGGTTCAGTCCGAAATAATAAAGGAAGGATGAGTCTTGGCGGAAAGGTGAGTATCCGTTGGCAGGACAATTGCAAGGCGACTCGTTGTTTCCGAAAAATATTATAAGTCCGCTCTTTACAAGTTCTTTGAGCTTGGCGCGGCGGTTTACGTAGGTTGCTTTGTCAAACATATTAATAATGTATTAAATGTATAAGTTATAAGTGCAAAGTTAATGATTTTTAAACACACGTCAAAGACTTGGCTCCTTATTTATATTTTATTATGAATAAAATAGGAGTGTAGTGTACAAAGTGTTATGACTTTTTGAAAATTTTTAGTGTATGCGTCTGTCATTTGGTGTATTTTGCTTACTTTTGCAATGTAGAATCAATAAATGTATATTACGGAAAAACATAAAGAAGATGACTATTGACAGTAACACAGGGCTTGTTCTCGAGGGTGGCGGTATGCGCGGTGTGTTCACCAGCGGCGTGTTGGATGCTTTTATGAAGCATGGGTTGTATTTCAAAT
>USCM01000275.1 GCA_900553155.1 uncultured Prevotella sp.
TCCATGTCCCGCCCGATGTTGTGCACATGGTTCCCGTCGTGATACCAAAATCAGGGATTGTCCCTACCCGACCTTATAAACGAAGGCAATATAGGCTTGCTTAAGGCTGCCGAGAAGTTTGACGAGACTCGTGGATTCAAGTTTATAAGCTATGCCGTGTGGTGGATTAGACAGAGCATACTGCAGGCTATCGCCGAGCAGAGCCGCGTGGTAAGACTGCCGCTCAACCAAGTGGGCAGCGTAAACAAGATTAACCGCATCCTCAATCAGTTTGAACAGGAAAACGAACGTCGCCCGAGCATCGACGAGATAGCCGACAAGACAGACATTCCGCACGAGAAGATAGAGGACGTACTGAAGGTCAACACTCATCAGGTGTCGGTAGACGCGCCTGTTTCGGACAGCGATGCAACAAGCATGATCGACTTTATGCAGAGCGACTCGGAACCAACAACCGACAACCAACTGCTTATGGAGTCGTTGCGCGAGGAGATTGCAGCCGCACTTAACGTCCTTAACGAACGTGAACGCAACGTTGTGGAGGCTTTCTACGGCATCAACCAACCCGAATGTACAATGGAGGAGATTGGCAAGAAGTATGGTTTGACACGCGAACGTGTTCGCCAGATTAGAGAGAAGGCGATACGTAAGCTTAAGCAAAACACCAAGAACAAGATGCTGAAAACTTATCTTGGAAGATAAGGCACTATCAGGATTGACATAAATACGAACATTATTATTAAAAAACAAAAAACACGTAATAACAACGACAATGAAGCTACGCGTATATTTGGCAATGGCAGCCATGCTTATTCCGGCACTTACTTTTGCCGCACAAAAACACACCCCGGTCTATATCTGCGGCTTTGCCACATCTTTCAACGACTCTACAGTCTACTTCACAGACATACAGTATATGGACTCTACATATACCGACAGCAAGACAGGGTTTCTGTATAGCCGCGAGAACTACTCATACCAGCTACGCGAGCACATGCAGCGCAATGGTGTGGCTAATCCTACCTGCATCACTATCTTCAGCAAGAAGCGCAAGGACGTAGAGAAGAAGTATGCCGCCCTCAAGAAGCGCTATGCCACCAAGGGACGCTACGACGTGAAGTATCTCACGACAAGCGACTTCGCTTTCACACCAATCATACCTGACGAGAGCGAGATGAAGGACGCCCCTAAAGCCCCAAAGGTAAAGAAATCAAAGAACAAGAAGAAATAAATGGGAACCAAATATTCCTTCTGCGTGGCAGAGCATCTGCTGCAAGTAACATTTGAAGAATCAGCCAATAATGATATAAGGCTGCTGCCGTCATTTGCCCCCTTTCGTGTAGAAGAGGGCAATGACGGTTGTCTTGTATATATGGATGGCAACAAATGCCTTAGCACTTCTTCAGATATGCTCTTCAGTCTACGTGTTGACGACAACATCTCTGTCGTACCACGAGAGGAACGCAGCCGTATAGATATCTTTGACACTGGCAACGGCAAGACCACTGTAGACCTTAAGCAAGACGGCGGCTACCAGTTTATAATAAAAGACATTGCCGGACACAGCTGCTGCATGCTTCAGACAAACAACAACTTTACCGAAGCCCAGTGCGCACTTAACGGCAGCCTGGAGATGCGACGCTTCGGACTGAACAACGCCCTGATGATGATGTATGCCTTTAGGGGCAGCTTCTTCGACACACTGCTTATCCATGCATCGCTCGTAAGAAACAACGGATATGGCTATGCCTTCATAGCACAAAGCGGAACAGGAAAGAGTACACACACGTCTTTATGGCTTAAGCATATTGAGGGTAGCGACCTTATGAACGACGACAACCCTATTGTGCGCATCATAGACAACAAGCCTATGATACCGCAACATAAAAGCACCGCTCGGAGCTATAACCAAGATAGACCGAGCCAAACAAAACAGCGTGGAAAGACTTTCGCCAACCATTGCTTTCTCGCAGATTCTGCCTTCGTGCTCGTCGATGAAATGGGACAAGGTGGTATTCAGAAATACCTATGACACGGTGATAAAGCTTATAGAGGCGATACCTTCGGTCAATGTGTTGCACTGTCTGCCCGACGAGGACGCCGCCAGGACGTGCTACAACGCAATAGCCATAAAGTAAAAAGTAAAGAGACACCTATACTATGACACAATCGGCAACCGATATTGAAATAAAGAAAAAGGAGATAGACAACAAATATCTTATACCCGAGATTATCAGTATGCTCAACGCTGGACATACCGTAACGCTTGGGTTGCGCGGCTTCAGCATGCGCCCTTTCCTGGAGGATAAACGCGACAAGGCTGTTCTGCGAAAACCGCAATCGATAAAGGTTGGCGATGCCGTGCTTGCAGAAGTGGCCCCAAAGAGATATGTGCTTCATCGCATTATAGCCATCGACGGCGACAATATAACACTGCGTGGCGACGGCAACTTAGCCAACGAGACGTGCCGCAAAAGCGATATATATGGTTATGCGGAGGAATTTTACCGCAAGGGCAGAACCAAACCCGACTCTACCTCCGGACGCAAATGGCTTATATACTCGTATATATGGACGCGCCTCTACCCTATCCGACGCTATCTGCTGTTTGCTTACAGAATATACCTGCGTGTATTCGGCACCAAATAGAAATCAAACAATAACTCTATATAACAATGA
>USCM01000276.1 GCA_900553155.1 uncultured Prevotella sp.
ACGAGAATCATCACCTCGCGAGCTGACATTACTGTGCCAACGCCTACTGTGAGAGCTGTTGTCGGAACCTTGTTAACGTCGTTGTCGAAGAAACGAGAGTTAGCAACGATAGTGTCAGTTGTCAGAGTCTTCTGGCGTGTGCGTGATGTGAGTGAAGAACCCGGCTCGTTGAAAGCGATGTGTCCGTCAGGACCGATACCACCGATGAAAAGGTCGATACCACCAACTTCCTCAATCATCTTCTCGTAGTTAGCACACTCTGCCTCGAGGTCCTCAGCGTTGCCGTTAAGGATGTGGATGTTCTCCTTCGGGCAGTCAATGTGGTCGAAGAAGTTCTTTGCCATGAATGAGTGGTAGCTCTCTGGGTGCGACTCAGGCAGACCTACATACTCGTCCATGTTGAATGTGAGTACATTCTTGAACGATACACGACCCTCCTTGCAAGCCTCAGCCAATGCACGGTACATGCCGATAGGTGATGAGCCAGTAGGCAGACCAAGAACAAACTTATGGTCGGGAGTTGGGTTAAACTTGTTGATACGCTCAATTACATGCTCAGCTGCCCACTTTGAGAGCTGGTCATAATCCTTTTCAATGATTAATCTCATAGTTATTATGTTTTAAAAAAGTTTGCTATTAAATTAGAACTGCCTAAGGTTATTCCTAAATAAGTATATATTACATCTCATACGTAGTTTGTATATATGTTGTAGTATATATTATTAAGGAGTTAATCATAAATGTGCTCCGACATCTCGTCGGAACACATTTAGTTTGATTGTTGTAGTAGTTGTAACTAAATAAGCAGTCATGAGTTAGTTGAAAATCGGTTTCTTTTGTCGATTCACCGCGATTAAGCGGTCATGCTTCGTTTGTTTTATCAATGCAAAGATACGCAATATATCTCTAACACCAAAAATAAATGATTAAAATCAAGTAACAATTTCACATTGTTTAATTTTTCTGTAATACTCTAAAAATTATCATAATTTACACTTTTATACTGAATGGGTATCTTTTCGTACAAAACACCCCCATTAGCAGCAATTTTATACCGATACCATCCATCATTACCAATCCACTTTGTTTAAATTCGTACAAATCGTTTAAATACTGAATATCAGTTATTTACATTATCAGATAGTTTGATTTTATCCACTTTTTAGCCCCATTGGCTTTACATATTTGATATCTTATATTAATTTTGCAAGCAGAAACTAAAAACTCATAATACGAACATGAAACATTTTATTACATCTTGCATGTTTGTCATGTGTGCAATGACAACAAGCGCCCAACAAACACCAGCTTATCTCAACGAGTCGCTACCGATAGAACAACGCATCGACGACGCACTCGCGCGTATGACACTTCAGGAGAAGATACGTGTGCTACACGCCCAAAGCAAGTTCTCATCGGCTGGAGTTCCACGCCTCGGTTTTCCCGACCTATGGACCGACGACGGCCCTCATGGTGTTCGCCCAGATGTGTTGTGGGACGAATGGGAGCAAGCCGGACAGACCAACGACTCGTGTGTTGCCTTCCCTGCGCTTACATGTCTTGCCGCCACATGGAATCCCAGCATGGCGCTTGTCTATGGCAAGAGCTTGGGCGAGGAGGCTCTATATCGTGGAAAGGATATGATTCTTGGTCCAGGTGTCAACATCTACCGCACACCATTAGGCGGCCGCAACTTCGAGTATATGGGCGAAGACCCCTTCTTGGCATCCACAATGGTGGTGCCATACATCCAAGGTCTGCAGTCGATGGGTGTGTCGGCGTGTGTAAAGCACTACTGCCTTAACAACGACGAGGAGTATCGCCATCAAGCGAACATTATCGTTAGCGACCGTGCCTTGCACGAAATATACCTCCCTGCCTTCAAGGCTGCCGTGCAACAAGGTAAGACTTG
The DNA here is from genome assembly GCA_900553155.1 of uncultured Prevotella sp. Taxonomy (GTDB): domain Bacteria; phylum Bacteroidota; class Bacteroidia; order Bacteroidales; family Bacteroidaceae; genus Prevotella. The sequence continues at coordinate 1,913 of USCM01000276.1, forward strand.
GGCTATAATGGGGGCTTACAACCTCTACAAGAACGAGCACAACTGCCATAACCAGTATACACTTAACAAGATACTGAAGGGCGACTGGCAGTTTGACGGAGTAGTGGTGAGCGACTGGGGAGGGTGCCACGACACCGACCAAGCCGTTAAGAACGGACTGGATCTTGAGTTTGGGTCATGGACCAATGGTCTATCACAAGGCACAAGCAACGCTTACGACAACTACTATCTCGCCTCAGCATATATCAAAGGAATACAAAGCGGCAAATACACAACAAAGGAACTGGACGAAAAGGTGCGCCGTGTGCTGCGTCTGTTCTACCGCACAACGATGAACCGACAGCGTCCTCACGGCTTCCTCTGTTCGGACGCACACTACGAGGCAGCCCGACAGATAGCCAATGAGGGTATCGTTCTGCTTCAAAACAAGCACAATGTGCTGCCCATCGACCTCAAGAAGGCAAAGCGTGTGCTTGTTGTAGGCGAAAATGCCATTAAGATGATGACCGTCGGCGGAGGCTCGTCGTCGCTCAAAGCACAACGAGAGACACTTCCTTTGGAAGGACTGCGAAAGAAGTTGGGCGGCAATATCGATGTTGATTATGCCCGTGGTTATGTTGGCGATGTAACCGGCGACTACAACGGAGTGACAACCGGACAGAACCTTAAGGACAACCGAACAGAAGACGAGCTTATTGCCGAGGCTGTTGCGAAAGCAAAGACAGCCGACTATGTGATACTTATTGGCGGT
>USCM01000277.1 GCA_900553155.1 uncultured Prevotella sp.
GTCTTGGTGCCAACAATCATGTTCCACCAAACGCCGCAGTACTTGGTAGGATGAATCCACGACGTGTCCTCTATCTTGCAAGGCTCGTTGAGGTTGAGCGTAAGCTTCTGTGAGAGCATGTCGCGGGCGTCGTCGCTAACGAGTATGGTTCGCCATGGTGTGTTGAACGGAGTCTGTATAAATCCCTTGCGTCCTACAGCGTCGGGTGTGAGCCACGACTCAAAGGTTAGTGTCTTCTCGTCGAGGTTGAGGTGCATGGTGGGGTAGTCGAGGCAGGCTGCCTCGTGTATGTTGATGTACAGGCCGTCCTTGGTCTTGAGCTGTAGGGAGGTCTGCACGCCGGTGTCGGAGAATACGGTGGTAGACGAGTTGGCTTTGTAAGCCTCGCGGTTCTTGGCTATCACAGGACGGATGCCGGTGAGCGGTGTAATCTGATACTCGTACTCCTGCGTGTCGTAGTCGCCCGGAATCCAGTAGGCGGTGTGGTTGCCGGTCATGGCAAACTGGGTGTGCTCCTCTTTGATAACAAAGTAGTTGAGTTCCTGCTGTTGAGGAAACTCGTAGCGCAAGCCCATACCATAATCGTATACACGGAATCGGAGAGTGATGTTGCGGTTGGTGGCAGGCTGTTTGAGGTCAACCTCAAGCTCGTTGTAGTTGTTTCGGATAGTCTTGGTTTCGCCCCAAACCGGAGTCCACGTCTCGTCGAACGAAGACGTCTTATGGTTGGTCTCTTCGAATCCGTCCATAAGGTCGGTTTCCTGCATGCCCTTCGATGCGTGCTTGTCCTTGGCAAGCTCAAGGCCGAGGTGCGACGGGTTTACCACTTTCTTTCCCTTGTATGTCATTTCGTAGGTGGGACGGCCTCCCTCCGTGAGCGAGAATGTAAGGCTCACGTTGCCGTTCGGCGAACTGACGGTTTGTGCCGATGCGAGCGCAGGAATGAGCGCAAGCATGGCAGCCATACTCTTGATGTACATATTGCTTAATCTTTTGATTTTTAGGTTTTTGGAATTTTTATGGTGCGAAATTACTAATAAAAATCAAAGAGGAGTGGAGAGGGAAGGGATAAAAAGGGGAAAGGGAGCGTGCAAACGTTTACAAAGAGAGGCTTCTCCTTAGAACCTCGTCATAAACTCCACCACAATCTTGTCCTTCTCCGATGTCTTGGCAATACCCGACTTGCGGTAGAAGTACTTCTCGTAGTTGAGGCGTATATCGCTTACGAACGGCTTGCGCAGACTAAGCGTGATGCCACCCGTAAGACGAGAGCGCTGATAGTCGTTGATAATCAGCTTGCCGGTTTCGTTGGCTTTGCCGTCAAGATAGCGGATGCCGTCGCTGTGGTCGCTCATAAAGTCGTAGCGCAGGAGAGGGGTGACGTAGCGTATAGCGCACTTCTTGTTGGTGGAGATGTCGTAGCTTGCAAAGGCGTCCACGGCATGCACAGCCTTGAAAGCATCGTGTGCATAGTGCTTGTACAGGTATTCGGCTTCGAGGTGCAATCCCTTATGATGCCAAGACATACCACCGTCGTACATCATCACGTCGACATTGTCGGGCTTAATCTTCTGCATACTAAGCGTGAGGTTGAAGCCGTGGGGGAAGAGCATCTGCGCCTTGGCAGAGAAGTTGACGCTCTTGGTCCAGTAGTCTTTCTGGTTGGTAAGGCCCGAACCATTGAACAATCCAGCCTCCAGGATAATTGGGAAACCCACGTTGGCGGTATAGCCAAGGGCGGCACCCACGTCGCGTACGTTGCCCACCTGCTTGGCAATGAACGAGCGGTTGGCAAAATACTGCTGGTGCGGCGAGCGGTGAGCGTCGATGGTGAACGGCACACGCATCTGTCCGATAGTAAACTGAAGTCCGTCGACAGGTTTCAGTCGGGTATAGGCGTCAAGCATCTTGATCTTGCCCTCGTCGCAGAGGTCAATCTCCGCCTTATAGAATACGATAGGCGAGAGTTGTCCGTCGACGCTAATTCGGGCGTTGCGCACCTCGAATCGGCCCTCGCCCTCCTCCGTCTGGTATTCGTACTTAGAGCGTATCGTTCCGTGGATGTTGACGGGTGTCGGCTTGAAGTCGTCGGTGGTGGCTTGCTGCGCCTTGGCGGCAGTGCAGCAGAGGCACAGAAGGGCAGATGCAGTGAGTGCAGTTCTCATTCTTCTCATAATGTCTTCGTTTATTTAAGTATTCTTCTGTTTATTATTATATAAGTATTCTTCCGTTTTTTGCTTTGCGCTGCAAAATTACTCTTTCCCTTTTGTAGCCCTGTGTCAAGCGTGTTACAATAGCGTTACAATGCCCTCCCATGGACCGTCGCCGCCCTCGGCGACGCCTGCCTACATTACTGCTCATTCCACACCCCTTATATATAATGTGTTCCCGTTATCGCACACATCTCGTCTATTGACTCATATCAATTAACCATATAAAAAACATAAAAATGCAAACTTTTCTCCTCAAATGTTTTGGTGGTTCAAGAAAATGTCATACCTTTGCATCCGCTTTCGAGAACGAACGAGACCTCAAGCAAAACGAGAGTTGGTTGTATCCCGTAGGCGAATAAAGAAAAGAGTTCTTTGAAAAGATTTACATAAGACAGAAGTAGTACAA
>USCM01000278.1 GCA_900553155.1 uncultured Prevotella sp.
CCTTTACACTCCATAACCTCCGCCATAACAAGACATGCAAACTGGCAGCGGCGGGCAAAACACGAGTCTTCGTAATTGGTACGGTTGCCCGTTGTGCGGAATTGGGCAAACACCTCGTCGGGTATCACATTTGTATACTATGGTTTTAGTTGGTTTACGGTTATTAAAACTATGCGCAAAAGTATACAAAACACTAATAATCGACGGACAATTATTGTTTATAAAAGTACAATAATTGAGATTTAGTGGTTTTATAATATAACATTTGCTTGTACAGCGAGCGATAAACCCGCCGTACAAGCAAACGGTTATTACTTGTCAAGCATCTTTAGCGACTGTACAAACCAAACGTTCATTTGGTTGGCGCCACGATGGTTCCAAGCATAGTAAGGAATGAGGGTCAGCTTCTGGTTCTTAACCGACACGCCGTTGGCGCCATCCTCAAGCATTTGAGCCTGTGTGGTGATGGCCTTGACAGCGAAGGCAGGAGCACCCTTTGTCTCGGTGTTGGCAATGTTGTAGTTGTCTACAAGGCTGTATGTGGGTTGCTTGCTCAAAACAGCACGAAGTACAGGCTCGTTCTGGTTGTCGGCAGCCTCGGCACAATAGACGATTGGTCCACGCTCTACTGCTACTCTGCCCTCGTCGTCCTTGACATTCTTGTTGGCTACAACGGTGCGTACATGCATATCAAAATGGATGCGAACGACGTCGCCCTTCTTTATATTCTTTACAGGCAGATAGCCCTTGTTGGCTGCAAGGTCGGCATCAACCTTCTTGCCATTGATGCTTACGGTGTAGGCAGGCTTGGCTGTGTCGCTGTACTTGTAGAGGTTGCTTGGCAGAACCTGGTTCAAGACCCAACCCGGGATACGTACCAAGAGGTTAACATTCTTGGCAGCCAACTTGGCTACACGTATCTGTATGTCGCCGTCCCAAGGATATTGTGTCGACTCCTCAAGCACCACATCCTTGCCACCCACCTGTATGGTTGAGGTGTTGGCAGCAAAGAGGTTGACGTAGATGTTGTTGTCCTTAACACCATAAAGGTAGCCCGGAACCGACGGGATAAAACGGCAGAGGTTGCTTGGGCAGCAAGCACAACCGAACCACGGCTGGCGGGTTGTGTTGTTGTCGGCATTGAAGGCATACTTGCCGTCGCTCGACAACGGATTGGGGTAGAAGAAACGACCACCATCCATACTCATACCCGATATTACACCATTATATAATGTGCGCTCAAGACAGTCGATATACTTGCTCTCGCCATGCAGGAGGAACATACGCTCGTTGAGATATACCATAGAGATAGCGGCGCAGGTCTCGTTGTAGGCAGTCATATTGGGCAACTCGTAGTTGTTGCCAAACGACTCGCCAGCATGACGCGCCCCTACTCCACCAGTGAGATATACCTTCTTGCCGTATATGTTCTGCCAGATGCGGTCTACTGTCTTGATGTAGGCCGAATCCTTTGTAAGGGCTGCAACGTCGGCAATGCCTGCATACATATATCCGGCACGAACGGCATGGCCTACAGCCTCGTCTTGCTCAAGGATTGGCTTGTGGCTCTGCGAGTAAGCATTGCGAAAACTGGTCTTGCCTCGGAAGTCGAGCAGATACTTGGCCTCGTCAAGATAGCGCTTCTCGCCAGTAAGGGTATAGAGACGGGCAAGAGCCATCTCGGCTATCTGATGTCCTGGCACAACGGTTGTCTTGCCAGATGCCGAACCAACCTCACGGCACACGCAGTCGGCATAACGACGGGCTATGTCGAGAAACTTATGGCTGCCTGTAGCCTGATAATGTGCGCAGGCAGCGTCTACCATGTGGCCAAGGTTGTACAGCTCGTGGCTCAAATCTTCTTCCTTAACCCAACGCTTCTTGCCCGACCATGCGTGTGGATGCTCGGGGTTGATAGTGCGGGCTGTATATAGATAGCCATCAGGCTCTTGTGCGGCAGCTACCACATTGAGCACACTGTCGATATAAGCCTTAAGCTTCTTGTCGGGATATGTCTGCAAGATATAGCTTGCACCCTCGATAGTTTTGTACACGTCGGTATCGTCGAAGGAGAATCCCATAAACTTGGATACGTCCCACTCGGGTGTCTGCAAGCCCGGATGTCCCGGATGCTTAAGTGTGTAGGCTGCCATGTCGAAGTTCTTGTAGCGGTGCTCGCTCTCGCACTTGGAGAAGGCAAGTGGTACCGTTACCTCACGAGCAGCCTGTAGACGTGCTCCCCAGAAAGAGTTGTGAGCTATGTTGACACTTGTAAACGGCACTTGTGTGTAGGGATAGCCATTGGCCATAACCTTAGTGTCAGACTTTGCAGACACCGTGGCTGAAATTGGGTTTTGCTGCGCGTGGGTCTGCAATGGGCAGAGAGAGAGGGCAGCAAGAGCTAAGGTAATAAATGTCTTCATAAGGGTAGGTGAAGCTATTAATTATTAATGTTTATTTATACAGTTACTTATATTTTACACGGCAAAATTAAAGAAAATACCTATGAACAAGGTGGACAATTTGTGCGAAAAGGGGAACAAATTGTAAAATATGGGGGGATATTAAAGAGAGTGTGTCAAAAAGAACACACCCTCTTAATAATTGGT
>USCM01000279.1 GCA_900553155.1 uncultured Prevotella sp.
ATAAGGCAAACCCGCCTCCCTCAAGACAAGAGCCACCTGCTGTGCTTCCTCTACAGAAGCATACTCTAAAAAGCGATTGCATCGCGCGTCTATGCCGAACGTGTTGTGGGCAAGCAGACTACAGTTGAGAATGTCCTTCATATTCGTGTTAGTAATGTCTACATTATTAATTTCACCAATTTCCAATGTCCTCCCTTGCGGCGGAAGGTAAGCTCGGTTTCAAGTCCGTTTGCTATACCGCGTATAACAAATATCTTCTGGCTGCTCGCCGAGTACTTCTGACCATACAGGATGTTGTATATCACCGTGTTTGGAAGCTCCGGCGCAAACGACGGCCATTGTTCCGGGGCAAGTATGCCGCTCATTGTCGAGAAGTCGTCGTCGGGATTTGGACCGGTAAACTCAAGCGGGTCGTTGATGCTGTTGACCTGGAATGTAGAGTCGGCAACAAACTTGCTGTAGAACTGCAAGAACGAGGCGTTCTTGCTCTTTGCCAACGATTGGTTTACGATACGTGTCATCATCCACTGCCCCTGAATACGGTTGAACACATACTGACGCACCTGATGACGCCTAAGATTGATGCGCTCTACCACCACATGGCCTATCGATGTATCCTTTACAACATCCATCTGCTTCATGTTGTCGAATATCAGCGTGTAGAAATCCTGGCGCATGAAGAAGTTGTCCATTCTCCAACGCTTCTTCTGTATCAACACCGAGTCGCGCCCAGTGTACACGGGCAGCGGAAAATGGATACGCTTCATCTGAAGCTTGCGGTTGGCAGCAAAGTTAAAAAAGAAGTCGTCGAACAACTCGTCTGCCGCCTTTGGCATAGGTGTCTCGGCTATAATCTGCTCCATAGTGTCCACTACCTCTTGCCCAACGACGGACGCTACGCTGTCCGAATCGGTTGCTGTAGGCTTCTTGTCAGTACAGCCTACTGAAGAAAAACTTACCGCGCATACCACAATGGCAAGCACAATAAAAAAAATTCCCTTTCTCATACTACGTTGTAGGACTTTTATATATCCCTCAAATTTTAAAACGCAAAAGTACAACTTTATTTCGATAAACTTCTTTATTATGCTAAAAAATATTACCTTTGCATTGTTTTTTAAAAATACCGAAATAAATATTATACATTATATGATTTTAGAAAAGATAGACAAGCTTCTTAATGAAGTGAACAATCTCAAGGCAAACAATGCCGAAGAGATTGAACAACTCAGACTGAAGTATCTCAGCAAGAAGGGCGAAATCACCGCTCTTATGGCTGACTTCCGCAACGTTGCAGCCGACCAGAAAAAGGCTGTCGGAATGAAAATCAACGAGTTGAAGCAGCTCGCACTACAAAAAATAAACGAACTTAAGGAACAGAACGAGGTTGCCGAGGAGTCGGCAGACGACTTCGACCTAACCCGTTCGGCTTATCCTATACAGCTCGGCACACGTCATCCGCTCAACATTGTCAAGAATCAGATTATTGACATCTTCCAGCGCATGGGCTTTACACTTGCCGAAGGACCAGAGATTGACGACGACCTCCACGTGTTTACAAAGCTCAACTTTGCCGCCGACCACCCCGCACGCGACATGCAGGACACCTTCTTCATCAGCCAGCACCCCAATGATGTAACCAAGAACATCCTTCTGCGCTCGCACACATCCAACGACCAGAGCCGCATCATGGAGCATCAGCAGCCACCTATCCGCGTTATCTGCCCGGGTAGAGTGTTCCGCAACGAGGCTATCTCGGCACGTGCCCACTGCTTCTTCCACCAGCTCGAGGGTCTGTATGTCGACAAGAACGTGTCGTTCACCGACCTTAAGCAGGTGCTCCTAACCTTCGCCCGTGAGCTGTTCGGCCCAGACACAAAGATACGTCTGCGTCCGAGCTACTTCCCATTCACCGAGCCAAGTGCCGAGATGGACATCTCTTGCCACATCTGCGGCGGCAAGGGCTGCGGTTTCTGCAAGCACACAGGCTGGGTTGAGATTCTTGGCTGTGGCATGGTAGACCCCAATGTGCTCGAGGCTTGCGGCATCGACAGCAAGGTTTACACCGGCTACGCATTCGGTCTTGGTATCGAGCGCATCACAAACCTCAAGTATCGCGTTGCCGACCTCCGTATGTTCTCGGAGAACGACACACGCTTCCTGGACGAGTTTGTGGCTGCCGAGTAAAGCACACGCATAGACAGACATCATTTGCACGAATATAATTAACGCCAATTATACGGAGAGATTCGTTTAATTGGCGTTATTTTTTTTTGTTAGCAGATTTGACACCAATAAAGTGTTGATGTACAAAAAAATTGTATTACCTTTGTAATTGTCTATATATAACAATGTAAACTACAATTGTATGCAACCAATATTCATAGCTGGTCCCTGCGTCATCGAGTCGCCGGAACTGCTCAACACTGTTGCCGAAGAACTCGTACGCATCAACAACAAACTCGGCACCGATATCATCTTCAAGGCCTCGTTCGACAAGGCCAACCGCACATCCATACACTCGTTCCGTGGTCCGGGACTGGAGAAGGGCTTGCAAATGCTTGCCGACATCAAGTCGAAATACGGCCTGCGCATCCTTACCGA
>USCM01000280.1 GCA_900553155.1 uncultured Prevotella sp.
AAAGGCGAGCTGTATAAACGACTGTGCGTGTACGTTGATGTCGTCCATATTGTATGTCTTGTTGCCAGTGTTCTTGGCAAACTCGAACAGCTCGTAAGGCAGCGACATGCCGATGTTGGTGCGTGCGTCGATAGAGAAGGTGTTGTATCCACCGAAAGCCTTGAATCCAGCCGACAGCAATGTGATATCCACGTCGGCGCTGATGCGGTTGCTACCCTTGTTGAAACCCTTAAGTGCCTCACTTGTAGAGATGTACGGGTTCATAAAGGTAGTCTTGTTGTTGTCGCTGTCGATACCGTATTTGGGGTTGTCGAAGAGCACGTCGCCCAATCCGAAGTTGCCCTGTGCGCGCACGTTCAGATTGCCGAGAGCCGGCAGCGACACATAGTTCTGCTGGTTATCGAAGGCAGGGTTCAGGTTGTGGCGGAACTTGTAGTCCTCTGTAAAGTAGCCCGAGTTAAGACCCTGGGCCATCATGTTGCCGCATACCGCAGTCAGTGTAGCGGCGAGTATATATTTACCTAATCTTTTCATAATATCGAGTTGTGTTGAGGTTAGTTAAAGTCAGCTATTATCTTTCCAACAAGTTTCACCTTGATATTCTTTGCAGTGATGGTGTGGTAGTAAGCGTTGATTGTCTTTCCGACGATAGCGTCATTGCCTTCGCCTGCAGCCAGCTTAATATTGTATTCCAGACCGTCCACCTTCTTCAGCATACCGCTCTTCTTCTCACGCAGAGTGATGATGATAGGAGTGGTCTTGGCCTGCACTCCGTCGGTAGAAGCAGCAATCGAGTTGGATACCTTCACCTCGATAAGGTCTTGCGACATCTTGTTGCCGTCCACGTCGATAGCGTCGGCGTTTACGTCGAGATAAGCAGGCAGTTTGTTCTCGATGTCGGCAGTCATCTCTATGTATGTGCCATCGGCAAACTCCAAGTCCTCAATATCCTCATTCCAGCCATCAAACGAGTCGGTATAGCTGATGTTGGCTCCGGCATCAAATGCCAATGGTGCTGTGATGTTATACTTCGGAGTGATGGTATACTGGTGTCCAAGTTTCACCTCAGCCTCCTGTGTTGCATCGGCATGAGCGTCGGCATCAAACTTTATTGTCTTCGGTATTGTAGCGAATATATCCGAAAGATTTGGCACCTCAACAACTTCGTCGTACTGTGTATCGTCCACACCCTCCTTGTGCTTGCAGATGCAGATGCGTGTGTTGGCGTTAGGCTTGATGGTCATCTTTGGGATGTCAACCGAGCGGTTAGGCTTGCCGTTGTCGAATGTAGCCACGATGGTGCCCGATACCTTGCCCGTAACAGCGATGTCGCTGCCAATCTCGAGTTCGATGATAGGGTTGTGCAAGTTCACGTTCACGTCGTCGCCGGTAAGGAAGTCGGGCACGTCGTTGATTTTGATATTGCCGAGGTTTCCGAGGTCGATATCCGGGTTAAACTTACCCTTTGCGCTTGTGATGGTGATGTCGCCCATTGACATAACAGCCGATAGGTGTAGGTCGGACGGTATAGAGGTTACGTTAGCGTTAATCTCGTCGAAAGAGATGCTTGTCTCTATTTCGCCCTTCATGTTCACCTTGCCCTCGTTCTTCTTGTTGGCTACAAATGTCAGCTTGTTGTTGGTGGTAGGTGTAGCCTTAAAGTCAAGCATGTTCACCTTACCCTCTATTACGATGTTGGACGCAGTGCTTACATCTGTAAGTGTAATCTTGCCCGTCTTCGGGTTGTAGCTATAGCTGTTTGGCGAGCATGACGTGATGTCGAGGTGCATGTACGATGGAATCTGGAGTGTAAGCTCCTTGAATTTAGGCACAAAGTTCTTCAGGTCGTTGCTCAGATTAACCCTGATGGTAACCGGAGCCGAAACGCCAGCCGATGTAAGGTCTTCAATCTCCTTAGGAGCGTTGCCCACGTATTCAAACTCGGCCACCTTGCCGCCAGCCTTAATCAGGTCAATCTTCTTGGCGCGCTTGGATAGCTTGCGTCCCGAAAGCAGAGCCGATGGAGGCACAACTACCGCAACCTTAAAGTTGTTGTTGATGCCCTGGCTTGTAACGACAACCATGTCGATGTTAGGGTGTGCGGGTGTACAATCGTCGCCTTCCTTATGGAACATATAGTCGCCATTACTGGCAATAGACACAAGGTCGCTGTTGTTAAGCTCAAGGAAGTCGTCAAGCATAATGTTCTCGGTGCTGTTGGTAGGCAGGGTCAGTCCGTCGCCACCAATGCCGATAGTAGTGTCGATTTTCGACAAGTCGAAATCATTATCGGTACATCCGGTGCCCAAGGTCAGCAGACCGCAAGACAACAGGCATACCAACATCTTTGATTTGTTGCTGTCATTCTTCATAAAATCTGATGTTTTGATGTTAATAATTAAGCAATTTAGTTTCAAGGCAGCAACGTGGTGTTTAGTTGTGATAGGGGTGTTATACATATACTGCCTTATACATTTGCAAATGTAAACAAAATTAAATAAATGACAAAGTAAAATAAAGGATTATTTCTATATTTATCCGTTTTTTCTTCAAAATTGGCTTATATATACTATGTGCCAATCTCTTTTTTGTATACAAATC
>USCM01000281.1 GCA_900553155.1 uncultured Prevotella sp.
CACATTGTCGCAGCTACTAAAAAATAGTTTTCATTTTCATCTGCCATCTGCAACCTAGTCCGAAATATCGCCATAATATATTGATACCAAGCATATTATACGGTTGCAGATAGGGTTGCAGATAACATCTCATCTGCAACCATACACTGGGAGAGGGGACGCCTCGTCCCCAAAATCGGGTTGCAGCCAACATCTCATCTGCAACCCATAAAAGGTGGTGGCAGATGGTGGCAGATGGTTGCAGATGGTTGCAGATAAAACAGAGCATCTGCAACCACGCTAATTATCTGTCTAACAAATGGTTAGGACGTATTTTTAGGGCACGGTTGCAGAGTTGCAGATAAAATCGAAAAACATTTTTTATGGTTCATCCGGAATATGGAGTGATGCAAACTGCAATTTGCACAACAGTCACTCCATATCCCAAATGAAACACAAAAAAAAATCCCGACGACTCGTAATGAATCATCGGGATTAAGTCTTTTTGGTTACTGCTCAGCAGTATCGCCAAAGCCTCTTCGCATAAATTACTTACGCAGACCGAGAGCCTTGATGATTGCACGGTAGCGATTGATGTCGCGGTCGTACAAGTAGTTGAGCAATGCGCGGCGCTTTCCTACCAACTGTGTCAAAGAACGTGCGGTAGTATAATCTTTACGGTTCTTCTTAAGATGTTCCGTCAAATGGGAAATACGGTATGAGAACAATGCTATCTGGCTCTCAGCTGAACCAGTATCAGTGTTAGACTTTCCGTACTGTCCAAAGATCTCTTGTTTTTTTGCCTGATCTAAATACATAGAACTTTTTGTGAATTAAATTGTTATTTGTGCAAAATGCGGGTGCAAAGGTACGCTTTTTATTTCATATATCAATGACATAAAAGCGTAAATTTGCATCCGCATTAACTATTTTTTACTTTTAGTAGCCCTTTTAACTGCCTGTTACTCAATAACAACAGTTGTCCAACCGTGCTTATCCTCTATTGTGCCATACTGTATGCCACGCAGAGTGTTGTAGAGCTTGGTAGACCACGGACCCGGCTTCTCGCCAAAGTTGTATACCTTGCCTGTCTCAAGATCGTCGAGGTGAGATATCGGCGAGATAACGGCTGCTGTACCGCAAGCTCCTGCCTCCTCGAAGGTGTCGAGCTCTTCCTCCGGAACTGGACGACGCTCTACCTTCATACCGAGGTCTTCGGCTATCTGCATCAAGCTCTTGTTGGTGATAGACGGAAGGATGGATGTAGACTTTGGAGTGACGTATGTATTGTCCTTGATGCCGAAGAAGTTGGCTGCACCACACTCGTCGACGTACTTCTTCTCCTTTGAGTCGAGATAGAACTCGCTGGCATAACCCTTGGCGTGGGCGATAGAGTTGGCCTTGAGGCTGGCTGCATAGTTGCCACCCACCTTATATATACCTGTGCCGAGCGGAGCAGCACGGTCGAAGTCGCGCATAATGACGTAAGGGTTGGTTGAGAAACCGCCCTTGAAGTAAGGTCCTACCGGTGTAACGAAGATGAGGAACATATACTCAGAGGCAGGGTGTACACCTACCTGTGCCGATGTGCCAATGAGCAACGGGCGGATGTAGAGCGTAGCGCCGCTCTCGTATGTGGGGATGTACTCCTGGTTGAGGCGCACAACCTTCTTCACCATCTCGGCGAAAAGCTCTGTGGGCACCTCTGGCATCATGATGCCGCGGCAGGTAGACTGTAGTCGGCTTGCGTTCTCCTCTACACGGAACACGCGCACCTTGCCGTCCGGGCAACGGTATGCCTTCAATCCCTCGAAGGCTTCCTGACCGTAGTGCAGACATGTAGCAGCCATGTGCAGCTTGATGTACTCGTCGGAGCAAACCTCTATTTCGCCCCACTTGCCGTCGCGGTAGCAACAGCGAACATTGTAGTCGGTAGGCATATAGCCAAACGACAACTCAGACCATGCGATATTTTTCATAACATTATCTGTATTTGTAAGATTAATTACACTTCTATTAAGCTATGGGCAAAAGTACTAATAAAAAGAGAGACCGCCAACACTTTCGCACAATTTTTATCTTAGCAGGGGATAATTAGCGCCTTGGCGCGTTAATGATTCTCCGACTTTAGTATCTTGTTTATTTCCTCGTCGGTCTTCGTCAGCTTGTCCTTGCACTGCCCAATAAGCTTTTGTGCAGTCTTTAGTTGTTCACATAGCGAGTCGATGTCGAGCTCACCGTTTTCCATTTTTGCAGCGATGTCCTCAAGTTGGCGCATCGCTGTCTCGTATTTCATTTCGCGTGCCATTGTTGTGTGTAAGCTTATAGTTAATTATTAAGAGTGATACATATACCCTACTCTACTTTCGACTTAAACGCCCCCTTCTCCACTCGCGTCTCCACCACAGCGCCCTTAGGCAGCTGCGAGGCATCGTGTACGGCATACCCCTCGTATGTGGTGATGCTGTATCCACGGCGCAAGAGACGCTCGGGGTTCTCTGCCTCGATGCGCTGCTCAAGCATTTGCAGGCGGTGCTGCTCGTCAGTGAGTAGACGGCGGACGGTATCGGCAAGCCTAACCTCAAGACGCTCCACCCGCTGACGGGCTGTGTCGATAC
>USCM01000282.1 GCA_900553155.1 uncultured Prevotella sp.
GTCTCGTCAAAGGGTGTTCCGTCTGCCATACCGGTTATGTTGATGCGCTGTCCGGCAGGCTTGGTTACATCCACCACGTAGTTTATTCCGGCTGCGCTGTCAAGGTTGTAGAACGGAGTGGCAAGTCCGAAGAACTTGTCGCGGCCTGCATCGCCAGTGTTCAGATGCAGCAGATGGTCGTCGGGAGAGGCCATTGTGGTAACCCAGCGCTCATAGCTATTTTCCAGATAGCGCTTAATCTCCTTGCCGGTAAGGTCGACAACGCACAGCTCGTTCTCGTAGCTGTACAGCTTGTACATATCGCTCAGTGTGGCAGGACCAGCCTTTACGGTGACGTCGAACGACAGCGGACTGGCAAACGACACGTCGGCATGGCTTACCGATAGCATCACGTCGTGGATGAAGTCTACCATGCTGCTGTTGCCGAAGTAGCAATCGCGTGACGTCATTGACGTTGCAAAGCTGCCCACCTCGGTGTCTACGTATCGCTTTACCTCTTCTATCTGCTGCTCAAAAGTCTTCATGAAGCCCTCGTCCACCTTCTTCTGCGATATGTCGACGATGTTTACGCTAAGCTTCTTGCTCTTCTTGTCAACCACAAACTCGGCATCAGCCACCTTCATGGCATTGTTGGCAGGGTTGACAATGATGGTTGTCGAGCCGTCGCAGCTCTTCACCTCCTCGTAGTGAATGGCGTGGTCGTGTCCGTAGAATATAACATCGAAGCCCGGTACACGGCGCGCTATCTCAAGTGTGGCATCGTTAAGGCTGCCGTTGGTCTTGCTGTGGTCGTGTATTCCGGTATGGAACAGGCCCACGATAATGTCGGGACGCTCGTTCTTCTTCACAATATCCATCCACTTCTTAGCCGACTCTACAGCATCCTCAAAGTGCATGCCGCTCCACAATGTCTCCGAGAGCCACGACGGAACACCCGGTGTTATGAGACCAATAACGGCTATCTTGACACCTCCACGCTTAAAGACGATGTAGGGCTTGTAGTAAGGTTGGGCTGTAGCTGTATTGGTGATGTTGGCACCGAGCATAGGGCACGTCATCTCCTTGACCCACTTGTCGTATACGGCATGCCCCGTCTCTACATCGTGGTTGCCCATGGTGCGCACGTCGTAGCGCATATAGTTGCTCACCGAAGAGGCTATGTTCTCGGTATCGGTGCGCACATAATTGTAGTATGTAACGATGGGCTGACCCTGCAACACGTCGCCGGCATCCATCAGCAAGAGGTTGTCGCCGTATATGGTGCGTAGCGAGTCGACATACGACGACACCCTTGCAAGCGAGCCTCCAACTGGCTGTTGGCGAATAAAATCGTACGGAAAGAAACGACCGTGTACGTCGGTTGTCTCTATCATCCTTATCTTCACGGTGCCACGTGCCTTGTTGTCGGCATAAGTGGCGGTAGAGACAGCAAGCGACATGAGCGCTGCTGCCATAATGTTTGCAATGCTTAATTTCATAAGTGCAAAGATACTGAAAACTTGTCAGCAACCCACACTTTACCCAGTCTAAAGATAACGAAATGTGAACTTATTTTGTATTAAACCCTTGGCGATACAAATTATTAGTTATAATTTTGCAGAAAAAGATAGCTTATAACTTGATAATATGTCTTGCAATTTACTCCTTATTCGTCACGGCGAGACCGTGGACAATGTCAACAAGATAATGCAAGGGCAGACACCGGGCAAGCTTACCGCCTATGGTGTTGAACAGGCGAGCCTTCTGGGCGGCCTACTTGCAAACGAGCATATCGACGCCTTTGTGTCGAGCGACCTTAAGCGTGCTGTAGATACCTGCCTTGAGATAGCCTTGCCACATTTCGGCTACGACCGCACCAAGGCGCTTGCCGCAATCGACCAGACCCCATTGCTGCGCGAACGCGATTGGGGCAGCTTTACAGGCAAATACATTCCCGACCTAAAGGATGCCAAATGGACCGACGACATCGAGTCGCAGGACAAGATGATGCGCCGCGCCGCCGACTTTATCCACTACATACGCCAACGCTACGACGGCCTTACGGTGGTTGCCGTGGGGCATGGCATCATAAACAAGGCTATACAGGCGGTGTTCTATGGCAAAGAGATGAGGGAGATAGAGAAGATGGCTAATGCCGAAATTAGACGCATAGAGATATAATAAAAGTGCGGACTCTGCATTTGCAAAAGTCCGCACTCAACGCATAAAAGAATTGATTTGAATTTTAAATCCTGATAAATCTCTTCACCATTTCTACCTATTATATATTATTGTTGGCAACTAATCTCTTCATTATCTACGGCTGCCAAACGAGCCTCTCGACGACGCATTGCCACCCGAAGAGATGCCACGTGAAGGCGAGCTTACGGTGCCGCTACTGCGACTCGGTCCAAACGAACCGCCACGGCTGTTGCCGAACGATGACGAACCGCCACGGCTGCTGCCGAACGACGACGAACCGCCACGATTGTTGCCGAACGATGACGACGAAGGCTGGCTCTGACGCGGTGTGAATGTAGGACGTGGAGTGCTGTAGGTACGTGGGCTGTCAAAGTTGGACGGCTGTCTAACAGTAACACGTGTGCTGCTTTCG
>USCM01000283.1 GCA_900553155.1 uncultured Prevotella sp.
ACATCTTCGTAGGTGTGGGTATGAAGACCGACCAGATTCAGGTGGCAGCCCTTGGCAACTGGGTGTTGCTTGGCTATTTCATCGGTATGGTTACAATCCTTATCCTTAACAGTAAGGGTGTACACTTCAAGTGGTTCTTTGCAATGGGCTTTGTATTGATAGCCGCAGCCTCGCTGTTTATGTACTTCGAGGTTCAGACAGCCGGAATGTTGGAGCGCATGAAGTGGCCTGTGATAATACGCGCAACGGGTATGATGCTGCTTTACTCGCTCATAGCCGTATATGCCAACCAGCGTATGCCGTATAAGTTGCTGTCGACGTGGGTGTGCATAATGCTAACGGTGCGTATGGTGATAGCTCCGGGCATTGGTTCGGCTCTGTATCAGACGGTGTTCCAGTATCGCCAGCAGTATTACATCACACGATATGCCCACGACTACGACCGCACAAACGTAGAGACAGCCTTGACCTATGACCAGACGGCACGTGGTATGCAGTATCAGGGTAAGAGCGAGACGGAGGCGCAGCACATGGCTGCAATGTCGACAAAGGGCAAGGTGCAGGTTCAGGCCACGCTCTCGGCAATAAAGGAGATGTCGGGCTGGACAATATATGCGTGCCTTATACTTGCGGGCTTGATGCTTGTGGTGCCTTGGCCTAAGAGAGATATATCGAAGGATACGAGGGAAGGCTATGTGGAGTATTAAGAAGCCCGACTCCCTTTAAATTTTGCTGATTCATTATTTTTCATTAAATTTGTCGCGGACAAACGGCTAAAGTAATGAAGAATAGCAATAATGATATAGATACGCTCGAACAGCAGATGGCCAATAATGAGGACATCTGCTGTTCGTGTGGTAATATAACGTCTTTTCCGAAAGCATTTTTTGAAGACTTCCACGTTGCCGATGTAGGCATCATTGTGTGTACATCGGGTAGATTCACGTTTAGTTGTGAGGGCGTGGAGTATGTTGTGAACAAAGGCGAGACGGCTTTCATCTCGCATAATGTATACTTCTCTGTTGTAGATCATAGTGCCGACTGCTCTGTGGTTATCATCCTGTATCGTGTCGACTCCATACGCGACATACTTGGCAGTACTGTTGTGGGCATGCGATTTGTGGAGATGCTTAATCCAAGGGCATGCTGGGTGATGCACACGGGGCACGAGGACGAGTTGACCAAATACTCAGAGCTGTTGGCTGTTGGCAACCGCTACAACAATGCTTTTGCCGCTAACGAACGCAGGCTGCTACTGCTGTCGCTTACGTATAGGCTTTGCAGCATCTTTCACGAAATGTCGAAGGAGGGCGATAATGCGCCAAGCCGAAAGTTGGAGACGTATATGCAGCTGATGCAGCTTATCGACCAATACTACATAAAGGAGAGGGGAGTGAGGTTTTATGCCGACAGGCTGTGTCTGTCGCCAAAGTACTTGACTTCGCTTGTCAAATCGGTGTCGGGCAATACTGTTCAGCAACTTGTGTTCAAGGCTATAACAAAAAAGGCTATCTCCTTAATCTCTACTACAGATAAGAGTATTAAGGAGATAGCCGATTATCTCAATTTTCCTAATGCCTCAGCCTTTGGCACATTCTTTAAGAAGCAAGTGGGAATGTCGCCGGTGAACTATAGGCAGAACGAGTTGTAAGTTACTTAACAATCTTGATTGTCTGCTTTAATCATGTAGATGCCGGCTGCTACATTAGCGAGCGACATAGAAGAGGCGTTGTTGGCCTTCTTTACAAGCATGCCGCTTGCGGTGTAGAGGTAGATGTCAGCAGCCTTAGTGAGAGTAATGGTGTTGCCGTTCCAGCTGATGTTGTTGTCGTTGGCAGCAATCTGCTTAACGCCAGTTTCATCGCCATCGTTGTAGAAGCTATAGGTATAGATGCCTTCCTTGGCTTTGTCCTCGTCGGCAATCATTGTTCTGTTGTCGCTCTGGGCGATAGTGTAGATGCCGTTGTGGGCTACAGAGGTGGCGAAGATAGCGTCGGCGCCAGCATTGAGCTTCATCTCTGTAGGAACAGCCTCGGTGTCGATGTAGAAGTTGAGAGGAGTGTCTACAACATGGCCGCTTGTTTGTTCTGCCCAACCAGTAAGCTGCACTTCATCATTAAAGACAACCATGCCAGTTACAACCTCAGCCTTCTTGTTTACATCACCCTCATCGTAACCACTTGTTAATGCCCAGTTATTAGACAAGTCGCTTGCCTTAAGGCTTGCAATGTAAGTATCGCAACCACCAACGTATGCTTTGGTATTATCAAATGGGAAAGTCTCATTGAATGTACCAGCCAAGTAGAGGTTGCCATTGTTGAAAGCCATTTGGTCAATTGTGTTGAACTTGGCTTCGCTCATATTCTCGTCAAGCTGTGAGTGGTAAATTTGTGTAGCTACGATATTGCCATTCTCTATTGTGGCAACGATGAAGGCGTGCTCAAAGGTTGCTGCGTCACCTTCTATTTTGTTCAAGAGGTCGGTAATTTGCTTAGAACCATTAGCCGATTTCAATGTAAGGTCGTTACCGTATGCTACGAAAGCAACATAAACCTTAGAGCCATCTGTAGCGAAGTTGCAGCTTTCAGC
>USCM01000284.1 GCA_900553155.1 uncultured Prevotella sp.
TACTCTGAGAATCATAAATACTCCTCCTTTTATTTAATAGACACCACAAATATACGTAAAGATTTTCTAAGTACCAAATGTTTTGTATAAATAAACTATTCCCCTCGCCCTGCTTTGCCGATCGAGGGGAGATTACACGATAAACGTATTATACGTTCATTACACGAATATCACTCCATCCCCAATCTTCTTAGCATATCCCTGTTGGCATCGGCGAGCGAGGGGTCGAACAGCGAGCGGATGTATATCATAGTGGTGGATACCTTGGTGTGGCCCATGGCCTTGGCTATGAGCTGCAGGTCGAGATGGTTGCTGTATGCCATGCTTGCCCACGAGTGGCGGGCAACATAGGAGGTTAAGGGCTGACTGCTGTCTATCAGTTGCGACAGCTTGTGCAGATGGCGGTTGTATGCTCTCAGACGGCTGGCATATATGCGGTGGAGGGTGGCGGTGGTGGCATTGCGCAGGATGGGAAACACCAGGTCGGAGTCGGCAGTGCTGTAACGCTCTATTATCTGCTGCATGCACGGCTCGAGGGCTATGCTTATCTTCTGCGCTGTCTTCTGTCGGGCATAATGCAGTTTGCCATGCCTTATCTGACCCTTTTGCAGTCGCGCCATATCGGCAAAGGGCATGCCCATGGCAAAGAAGCTGAACATAAAGAGGTCGCGAGCCAGGCCGAGTGGCGACTTGCTGTCTATGCTCAAGCCATACAGCCGCTGCAAGCAGGAGGCGTCTATGCTGCGCTTGGCGGTGTGCGCACGTCCGGTATAAACATTGGCAAAGGGCGAGGCGGCAGAGTTGGCATCAGTGGATTGGGAGCGGTTGTACAGCGTGCGCAGCGACCGCATATATGCCGATATGGTGTTCATGCACAGACCGCGTTGGCACAGCCATCGCTGATATTGTTCGAGGGTGGAGGATGTGAGGTCGGCAAAGCACCAGTCGGTACATTCGGCAAATTGTGAGTACGAGTTTACGGCAGTAAGATAGTTGGCTGCCGTCTTGTACTTGCCCTCATCGCGCACCCGTTGAGCCTCGCTTTGAGCGAAGGCAGTGGCACTCTGCTTGGCAGAGCCAGTCTGCATCTTACGTTTGTTCTTTCCAAATCCAATCTCAAACTTAATGTATACCATAGTTGTTTTTGTTTTTAAATAATATAAGTGTTTATATATAATAATGTGTAAACCGATATACATGTGTGATGCCCCTTGTCCACCTCGCCCCGCGAGGAAGACACACATGCAGGCCCCGTGTCGATTTAACAAGGCGCCTGTAATATAAAATCGGAATAACATTATTTATTATATTAACAAGAGAGAGATTTTATGGAAAAAAGACTCATGACACTTGCAGCTGGCGTGCTCCTTTCTACAGGAATGGCGTTGGCGCAATCTCACATTTCCGGCAAAGTCACCTCTGCCGAAGACGGCGAACCGGTTATCGGTGCTACCGTCAAGGTTGTAGGATCGAAGACTGCAGGAGCTGTCACCGACATCAATGGTAACTTCTCTATCAGTGCCCCAGCCGGAGCGCAACTTGAAATCACCTACATTGGTATGGAAAAGCAGACCGTGAAGGCCAGCAATAACATGACCATCAAGCTTAGCAACGACAATCAGTCGCTTGGTGAGGTTGTTGTAACTGGCTATGGTTCTGCTCGTAAGCTCGGAACTATCGCCGGTTCGGTAGAGACAGTGTCTGCCTCTAAGCTCCAGAACCGTCCGGTTGCCAACGTGGCAGATGCCATGCAGGGACAGGTGGCAGGTCTCCAGGTACTCACTTCTTCGGGTGAGCCTTCTGCCGTAGCCTCTATGACTATTCGTGGTACAACATCTATCTACGCTTCTACAGAGCCTTTGTTTATCCTCGATGGCAGCGAGATCTCACAGAACACCTTTATCTCGCTCAACCCTAACGACATCGAGTCGATGACTGTGCTCAAGGACGCTTCGTCTACAGCCATCTATGGTTCGCGTGCTGCTAACGGCGTTATTATTGTAACATCCAAGAAGGGTAAGTTTGGCGAAGCTCCTACCGTTAGCGTATCGGCTATGTACGCTGTCTCGCAGATTACCAGCGACAATAGCGACATGATGAACGCCAACCAGTGGCTCAACCTTCAGGAGAAAATGAAGCCAGAGCTTGCCAACAACACCAACTTCCAGGCTGAGAAGGCATACTACCAGAAGTACAACATTGGTACCGACTGGGCAAAGAAACTCTTTAGTGATTCGGCACCTACATCGCAAGTAGACGTTAGCGTACGTGGTGGCTCACAGAACACATCTTACCTCCTTTCGTATGGCCACTACAACGCCAACGGTATTATGGACGACTCAAGCTTGCGCCGTGAGACGCTGCGCGCCAACATCGACGTAACCATTAATCCTTGGCTAAAGGTGGGCACCAAGACCGCCTTTGCATATACCAAGAAAAGAACTGCCGCATATACTGGTGGTCTAAATTCTGGCGACAAGGTATTTACAGCACGTACCAACATGCCAATCCAGCCATATTACGAGGTTAAGGGTCTTGTATACGATGAGAGTGGTGCCATTGATTGGGCAAACAGTACATTCGAGGG
>USCM01000285.1 GCA_900553155.1 uncultured Prevotella sp.
CCGACAGACAAAGACAGCCGTAAACAAGGCTAACATCCAGAAGCAGAGCTA
The DNA here is from genome assembly GCA_900553155.1 of uncultured Prevotella sp. GTDB lineage: Bacteria > Bacteroidota > Bacteroidia > Bacteroidales > Bacteroidaceae > Prevotella. The sequence goes on from USCM01000285.1 coordinate 52, forward strand.
CCTGCTCGACCTGCAGGACAAGCAAACCACACTCTACTCTACCGTGGAGAACTACTGGCTGCAGGCTGTCACCAATCAGAACAAGTTTAAGGCTGCCCGTGCCTCTACCGAGAGCGCCCAGGCAAGCTACGACCTGCTGTCAGAGCAGTTTAAGCAGGGACTTAAGAACACCGTAGAGCTGATGACGGGCAAGACCAACCTGTTGCAGGCTCAGCAGAACGAGTTACAGAGCAAGTATCTTGCTATACTTAACCTTAATATGCTGGAGTTCTATAAGACTGGAGAGATTAAGTAAAAAAATAGAGACAAGAATAAGAGAGTTATGAAAAAATTAAGTAAAGTATGGCTGATAGTGGCGGGCGTCATTATCATAGCCCTTGCTGTCTATGCTTTGTCGGGCAGCAAGAAGAAAGAAGAGATTTCGTTTGAGACGGTTGCGGTTGCACCGGCAAACATTATGAACAGCATTACGGCTACGGGTACCATTGAGCCTGTTACCTCTGTAACGGTAGGTACACAGGTCAGTGGTATCGTAAGCAAGCTTTATGTCGACTACAACTCGGTTGTGAAGAAGGGTCAGGTTATTGCCGAACTCGACAAGACCAACCTTATGAGTCAGCTCAACACAGCCAAGACTCAGCTTGCCACAGCACAGAGTCAGCTCAACTATCAAACCACCAACTTCAACCGCTACAAGACACTGTACCAAAAGGGACTCGTAGCTGCCGACGAATACGACAACGCCAAGCTGTCGTACACCCAGGCTAAAGAGCAGGTTGCCTCTGCCAAGGAGGAGGTGCAGCGTGCCCAGACCAACCTCGGCTATGCCACCATTACATCGCCTATCGACGGCGTTGTGCTGTCGAAGTCGGTTGAGGAGGGACAAACCGTTGCCGCGAGCTTCTCTACCCCTGAGCTTTTCAAGATAGCGCAAGACCTTACCAACATGCAGGTTGTAGCCGATGTGGACGAGGCCGACATAGGCGACGTTAAGGAAGGCGAACGTGTATCGTTCACCGTCGACGCCTATCCGGACGACACCTTCGAGGGCACAGTAAAGCAGGTGCGCCAAGAGGCCACAACAACCAACAACGTTGTGACGTACGAGGTGGTTATCTCGGCTCCCAACGCCGACCTCAAGCTTAAGCCGGGTCTTACCGCCAACGTTACCATATACACCGCCGAGCGCAAGGGTGTGCTGTCGGTTCAGTCGAAGGCTCTGCGCTTCACTCCGCAGAAGGAGACTGTGGGCAAGATGAAGATTGTAGACCAGACCGGCAACGCCAAGAACAAGGTATGGACCATCGAGGGCAACAGCATCGTGGCTCATAAGGTGAACATCGGTATGACCGACGGCACCAACACCCAGATTCTTAACGGCATTAGCGCAGGTGTTAAGGTTATAACAGGCCTTAACGTCATTGGCGGCGAGGACGATAACGCTACGGCTGATGCCGGAGGAGAGAAGAGTCCGTTTGCTCCTGGCCCTCCGGGAAAGAACAAGAAGAAGTAAGTAGAGGAGGTTAATAGATATGGACGAAAAGAAAGTAGTAATAGAACTCGACAACGTAAAGCGCGACTTTCTCGTGGGCGACGAGACGGTACACGCTCTGCGCGGAGTGTCGTTCAAGATATACGAGGGCGAGTTTGTAACCATCATGGGCAAGTCGGGTTCGGGCAAGTCTACCCTGCTCAACCAGCTCGGTTGCCTCGACACGCCAAGTTCTGGCGAATACTATCTCGACGGGGTTTCGGTTAGAAAGATGTCCAAGTCGCAACGCGCCGTACTGCGCAACCGCAAGATTGGCTTCATCTTCCAGAACTACAACCTCCTGCCTAAGACCACGAGCGTTGAGAATGTTGAGTTGCCCTTGATGTACAACGCTGCCGTCAGCGCCAAGGAGCGTGAGGAGCGAGCCATTAAGGCTTTGCAGGCTGTAGGCCTTGGCGAGCGCCTGTACCACAAGTCAAACCAGATGTCGGGTGGACAGATGCAGCGCGTTGCCATCGCAAGAGCATTGGTAAACAACCCTGCCGTTATTCTTGCCGACGAGGCAACGGGCAATCTCGACACACGTACATCGTTCGAGATTCTCGTTCTCTTCCAGAAGCTTCATGCAGCGGGCCGCACCATTATATTCGTTACACACAACCCGGATATTGCCAACTACTCCTCACGCAACATTATGCTGCGCGACGGACATGTGATAAGCGACGAGTACAACCGCAACATCCTCTCGGCTGCCGACGGACTGGCTGCTCTGCCTGCCAACTCGGACGAATAAGGGAGTTACGAGTTAATAATTAAGTATTTAGGTTCATCTATATTTAGTTCCCACAGAACTCACAGAAGACACAGAAGCCTACGGGGTATTTTTCTCGAATCCACAGAGCGTATAGACGCTGCGCGTCATACGACAGAAAGCACGGAAACGATTGCTTGTGTCGCCGAAGGCGGCGAATCATGCAATCATTTCTGTGGATTCTTGCCTCGCGAAGCGTAGGCCATTCTGTGAATTCG
>USCM01000286.1 GCA_900553155.1 uncultured Prevotella sp.
TAAAGAGGAAATATTCTGCCATTTTTTTGTAACTTTGCGATGTAAATTAATATGAAACGTGTGAATTATGGAGGAAAAGTTCAAATTTACAGATGAAGAGAAGCTGCAATTAGGCGAGATAGCAACACGCTTACGCAAACTTATGGGCGACTCATTAAAGCCCGAAGACGAGTCAAACCTTAGACAGCAGCTGGAAGCAGAAATAAGCGACAACAAGATAAGCAGGGACATATTCGGATTGAATCCTATACTTCTGAGCTTTCAGACAGCCGAGCTCGAACTGGAAGAAATAGGTATGAAACGCGAATGTGTGCTCGCCATTATGTTGTACAACAGCATCATCAGCGGCAACCTGTCGATAGAGCGCACAGAGCAGCTCTTCGGCAAGAGCGTTGCGCAAATCATACACGGACTGGTGCGCATACACGAGCTTTACACCAAGACACCGGTAATAGAGAGCGAGAATTTCCGCAATTTGCTGCTATCTTTTGCCGAGGATATGCGCGTCATTCTTATTATGATTACCGACCGTGTTAACCTTATGCGCCAGATACGCGATACAGACAACACGGAGGCTAAGCTGCGTGTGGCCGAGGAAGCAAGCTATCTATATGCCCCACTTGCCCACAAATTGGGCTTGTACAAGCTCAAGAGCGAGCTGGAAGACCTCAGCCTGAAATATCTTGAGCACGACGCCTATTATATGATTAAGGATAAGCTCAACGCCACGAAGCGCTCACGCGATGCCTATATCGAGAAGTTCATTACCCCTATCGACGAGAAGCTCAAACAGCTTGGCATCAAATGCCATATCAAGGGCCGCACAAAGAGCATACACTCTATATGGCAGAAGATGAAGAAACAGCAATGCGGATTTGAGGGTATATACGACCTCTTTGCCATACGCATCATTATCGACTCGCCCTACGACCAGGAAAAGATGCTCTGTTGGCAAACCTACTCGCTCATCACTGATATGTACCAGCCTAACCCAAAGCGTCTGCGCGACTGGCTCTCTGTGCCAAAATCGAACGGCTACGAGAGCCTGCACATAACCGTGCTCGGCCCAGAGCAGAAGTGGGTGGAGGTACAGATTCGTACAGAGCGCATGGACGAGATAGCCGAACGTGGTCTTGCCGCACATTGGCGATACAAAGGCATAAAGGGCGAATCGGGTCTTGACGAATGGCTCAACAATATACGCACAGCTCTGGAAAACAGCGACGATATGCAGCTGATGGACCAGTTCAAGATGGATCTGTACGAGGACGAGGTGTTTGTGTTCACTCCAAAGGGCGACTTGCTGAAGTTTCCTAAAGGCGCAACCATACTCGACTTTGCCTACCATATCCACTCCGGCGTGGGCAACAAGTGCGTGGGCGGCAAAATCAATGGCCGCAACGTGCCCATACGCGAGCCACTACGCTCTGGCGACACAGTGGAGATACTTACACAAAACAATCAGACGCCAAAGCGCGACTGGCTCAATATCGTAAAGACATCAAGAGGAAAAGCCAAGGTACGCCAGGCTCTTAAGGAGACACAGGTTAAAGACGGACTCTTTGCAAAAGAGATTCTCGAACGCCGCTTCAAGAACCGCAAGGTGGATGTGGAAGAAAGCGTGATGTCGCACCTCATCAAACGTATGGGATTCAAGGAGACATCCGACTTCTATCGACAGCTTGTAGACAACAAGATTGATGCCAACGACGTAGTGGACCAGTACATCGCCGAACGCGACCGCGAGCAAAACCAAAAGATGGCTGGTGTGGTAAGGTCGGCAGAAGAGTTCTCCTTCGACCAGCAAAGTGGACAGTCGGTAAGCTATAACAATATAGGCAACGACGACGAGCTTGTAATCGACCAGAACCTCAAAGGTGTCGACTACTCTTTGGCCCAGTGCTGCCACCCAATCTTCGGCGACCCAATCTTTGGCTTTGTAACCGTATCTGGCGGCATAAAGATTCACTGTCAGAACTGCCCCAACGCCCCCGAACTGCGCAAACGCTTCGGCTACCGCATAGTAAAGGCAAGATGGAGCGGCAAGGGACAGTCGCAGTACAACATCACCCTGCGCATCGTTGGCAACGATGACCTTGGCATTGTGAACAACATCACAAGCATCATATCCAAGGAGGAGAAGATAGTGATGAAGTCGATAAACATCGACAGCCATGACGGCCTGTTCAGCGGAAACCTCAACGTGCTCGTCGAAGACACCTCAAAGTTGGAGTCGCTGCTAAAAAAACTGCGTACCGTAAAGGGAGTTAAGTCGATTGCAAGACTATAACTCTCCTAAATAAGTGTTTTAAAAATTTTACTTCTCATTCTATCACTTTTGGAGTATCGCAAGCTTTTAAAACACTATATATCAGTAAGATACACAAGTGTTAGGTTGAGCCTTCATGGCTCAACCTAACACTCATCTATCACTGACTTGTCAAACCGAAAATTACAAAGGCTTTGTAACCCTGCAAGTAAGGCTTAATTGGTCAGTCATTAAGCCTTAATTGGTCAGTCATTAAGCCTTAATTGGGTTGTCATTAAGCCTCTCTTGGGTTGAACAAG
>USCM01000287.1 GCA_900553155.1 uncultured Prevotella sp.
GGCACACGCCACATCACGAAGCCTGCACCAATGTATATAGAGAGGTGTTTGCGGTGTTGAAAATGCAGGACGCCAAGCAGTATTTTGTCTTTATAACGGGTATTACCAAGTTTACACAGATATCACTGTTCTCCGTTCTCAATAATCTTAGCAACATTAGCTTCGACCCTCAGTATGCTGCGATATGCGGCATAACAAGCGATGAGGCTCTTGCCTGCTGTATGCCGGAGATAACCGATATGGCAGAAGCCAACAAGTGGAGCGTCGACGAGACTGTTGCCAACTTGAAGGAATATTATGATGGCTACCATTTCTCTCCAGAGAATATGGTTGACATATACAACCCCTTCAGCCTTATAAATGCCCTATGCGACAAACGTCTCCGTAATTATTGGGCAGCCTCTGGCGCAACGTCGTTGATAAACAAGTTTGTTGACAACTTTGAGGTACGGCTTGAGGATTTTGAGGAGTGCGAGATAATGCGCAACACGCTTGAAACCTCGGATGTAACTGGTGGCGGTGCCATCTTGTTCTTGTATCAGTCGGGTTATCTCACGATAAAGTCGTGCGACGATTACGGCTATATCCTTGGCATCCCTAATAAGGAAGTGAGGCAGGCACTTAACGAGATGGTGCTGCCAGCGCTTACGCTGCGCAAGGAGGATGATATACAATCGCTACAGGCAAGTTTGTTTCGACAGCTCAATATGGGCATGACAGATGATGCCGAGAAGTCGATGAAGGCTCTGATAGCCGATGTTCCGTACAGCAATAAGAAGCTTGCCTCTATGGATATGGAGGAACGTTATAGGCTAATTATTAGTACTATTCTTAATGCTGTAGGCATACGCGTTGAGGTGGAGAGGATGTTGGCAGGTGGCCGTATCGACATTGTTGCATGGACCTCACATTATATATATGTAATGGAGCTTAAGCTGTCCAACAATGGAGGTGTGTTGGCGGCAGAAAAACAAATAAAGGATTGTGGCTACATGGAGCCGTTTAAGGCCTACAAGCGCGACGTTATTGCCCTCGCCGTTGAGCTGGATGCCCAAGGCAAGGGGCTTGTGGGATGGAAACGGGTGGAGTAGTGTTATCTCCACACCGGCACCACCTTTATCACTAATCCTTTATGTTCTATGGTGCGCTGTTGGTTGAAGGTAACGATGGTGCAGTTCTTACACCCAGTATATTCGGCTGCCGCCACGATGCCCTCAACCTCACGGCTTAGGTTGTTGTCGTCAAGTTGCCAGCAAACCTGGATGAGTTGGTCTACATGGTCGGCCCTTACAACAATGAAGTCGCACTCTACAGTCTCGTTGAAATAAAACACCTGGTCGTCCTCCGCAAGTTCTCTCTCCAACTTAGTATATACAATATTCTCAAGCGCCTTACCCTCGTCGTCGCTTTGTGGCAACAGTATAGCGTTGCGCATGGCAAAGTCGGCAATGTAGTATTTGGCAGGCGAGAGGTTCTGCTTAACTATCGATTGTGTATACTTTGGCACCTTACGCAGCAAGAAAATATTGCAAGCATAGTCGAGCCATAGATACAACGAGTCTTTAGAGACGCGCATGCCTTGCGACTTAAGCTCATTGTATATGTTGTTCACGCTTGTAGGCTTTGTTATGTTGTTCATCACGCGCTTCAAGAAGTAGCGCACCACCGACGGCGAAGCCGATATGCCGTAATGTTCTATCATATCGCGGAACAACATAGTGTTGAAGTACGACTGCAGAATCTTTATCTTTTCGGTTGCCACATCGGTTAGCACCACTTGTGGAAAACCGCCCTCCTTACAGTAATTCTTAAACTCGCTTGCCAATACGGCTGCCCCTTCCTCCGTGTATTTGTTGGCCTTTACCTCCTTAAAGTCAAGGTATTCGTCAAAGCTTAGAGGATACTCGCGATATTCGTCAGGCCATCCACGCAGTGCCGACGCCATTTCGCCAGACAGCATCTTTGCCGTGCTGCCTGTTACATAGATGTGCTTGCAGTAGTTCTTGAATACGCGTAGCACAAAGAGTTCCCATCCTTCTATCAGCTGTATCTCGTCAAAGAACATATATACGTCCTTTAACGATTGGGTAGGATACATCTCGCGGTAGGCTTGTAGAATCTCGTCGAAGTCGGATGTCTGCATTGATGCAAAACGCTCGTCGTCTAATCCGATATACAATATCTGCTCGGGCTTGACGCCGTTTTGGAGCAAGCGGTTGATGGTAAGACCAAGGAGCGACGACTTGCCACAACGACGTATACCCGTAACTGTAACGATGCTGTCCTTGTTGACGGGCAGTTGCTGCTTGCGTTCTTTTAAACTTAACGGCAACTCTTCCTGATGAAGAGCTATAACCGACTGAAATATACTGCGTAGTTCCATATTGCTCGTTGTTTTGTTCAACTGCAAAGATAGTGTATTTCCTTCTGAAAAGGAAAGAAATAGGTAAAAGTTTCCTTTTCAGAAGGAAAGGGAGGGGTAATGAAGTGATAGAAGTGTAAATTTCAGTTTATCGGGGAGTGGCTTGGACAAGAGTACATGTTAATATTTTAAGACAAGA
>USCM01000288.1 GCA_900553155.1 uncultured Prevotella sp.
TGCGATGGTTATATCCCAGCGCAACTTGGAGAATGGACAGCAACGAAAGGTCGGTGTATATCACATTTGACGATGGACCAATACCCGAGTCGACGCCGTTTATTCTCCAGACACTGGCGGAGTTTGACATTCGTGCCACATTCTTTATGGTGGGCGACAATGTGCGCAAATACCCCGATCTGTATAGGCAAATAGTAGCGGCAGGTCATCAGGTGGGTAATCATACATACCACCATCTTGGAGGATTCAAGCATTTGGCAAAGACTTATATAGATGATGTCGAACGTGCTAACGACTTAATAGGCTCTCACCTGTTTCGTCCGCCGCATGGCTTTATGACCCATAGCGAATTTCTTTGGCTTAGACGTAAGTATCGCATCATAATGTGGGATCTTGTGACGCGCGATTACTCCAAGTGGCTCACGGCTGACGATGTATACAACAATGTACGTAGATATACGCGCAATGGTTCTATCATCACTTTTCACGACTCGTTAAAGAGTATAGACAAACTTCGCACTGCACTTCCTCGTTCGCTGCAATGGCTAAAGGAACAAGGCTATGAGTTCAAAACATTCGAATGAGTGCATGTGTAACAAACAAGATTGAAGTATAGATAACAAATAATTGTCTCCGTATGAATAAGACGCAATTATCTCTCAAAATAAAAGCCGAGGCTAAGAACCTCGGCTTTTTTGCATGTGGTATAGCTAAGGCTGATGCCGTAGACCATAATGTTGTGACTTCGTATAAGAAGTGGATAGGCGAGGGTGGACATGCCACAATGGCTTATCTCGAAAACTATCCGGACAAGCGTTTTGACCCACGTTTGCTTATGGATGGCTTAAAAAGTATAGTGTCTGTGGCTCTCAACTATGCCCCAGCCAATACTTTGCCTGAAGGCGAACCTCAGTTTGCGGCTTATGCTCTTGGCAAGGATTATCACGATGTTGTTAAGAACAAGTTGCGCCAGTTGGCAGAGACTCTTGGTTTTGACGAGTATCGTGCCTTCTGCGATTCGGCCCCCGTACTTGAGCGCTATTGGGCTGTAAAGGCAGGTCTGGGTTGGACAGGGCGCAATCATCAGCTCATCATCCCACATGCCGGCAGTATGTTCTTCCTTGGCGAGTTGTTCTTGCCCGTCGATCTTGAGTACGACGAGCCTATGCCGTCGCGTTGTGGCAAATGTCATGCCTGTGTGGATGCGTGTCCAACACACGCTCTGAGTTTTGTTGACGGCTCTTCTGTCACGACTAAGTTTGATGCCCGTAGCTGCCTAAGCTATCAAACCATAGAGAATCGTGGCGACATCCCAACTGATTTGTCCGAAAAAATGGGCGACACTATATATGGTTGCGACCGTTGCCAAACAGCTTGTCCCTGGAATCGTTTCTCACAACCCAACGACACTCCCGAGCTTCAGCCTACCGACGAACTCTTGCACATGAAGCGTGAGGACTGGCTCTCGCTCACGGAAGACGACTATCGCCGGTTGTTTAAGGGAAGCGCCGTTAAAAGGGCTAAGTATTCGGGGTTGATGAGGAATATACATGAGGCACTGGAGTAAGGCTTTCGATCATAAATCATAACTATGGTTTAGTTGAAGTTGGTAAGTTACTCTTTAACAGATTATTTACAATCATACTTCTTTTTCTCCTTTTCTTTTATATTGGCTTCCACCTCATCCGGTGAACAGCTACCCGTAATGAGGCTCTTTATCCATACGCATATAGCGAAGCAGACAATGGTGACGGCGGCACTGGCTATCCAATTAAGGAGTTCGTTGCCAAGATGCACGTTGTTCATAAACACGATGCCTGCAACAATAGGAAGACCAAAGAGTAGCATGTCGGAACCATTACTCATCTTGAAGTTGTCCTTGGCGCGTCGATATTCTTCGTCCTTTGAAAGAATCGACTCACGGTTTGCTTTCCAATATTCTTCAAATTCTTTTTCTGTCATTTTTGTTTACAATAAAGTAAAGTTCTTACTTGGGTGTCTTGTGCACGCCTTATTTTACACGCACGATTCTTATTCCATTCTGCGATGGATGCTTCTGCATATATTGGTAGAGGGTCATGGGTTCTTCCACTACCTTCTTGTGTATCTGCGAGGCATTGAGCATGTGCAGTCCATCTTTATGCCATACGGCAATGCCTATGTGCGAGGTGTCGAGTCCGGATTTGGATGTGGTTATAGCTATGATATCGCCATCGTGGATAGTTGGGTGTTGGCTATTGATGCTTTGGGGATAAAGCGATAGACATTACCTGATAAACGTGACTCCATCTCGGCTATTGGCTTTACCAATTTAGGATTGTTCTTAAGCATTGGATAGAGTGACGTGTGTTTGCTCATGAAGTTGATGCGCAGATGTTGAGTGGCTGTAAATGGAGGGGTGGGCGTCTGAAGTTCCTCAACAAAACCGTCCTTAGTGTTTTCGTCAATCCACTCTGTGAAGTAATGTTGTCGAGTAGGGTAGCTCACTTTTCCGCCTACATAGCGTATCTGACGCAGATAAGAGCAAAAGTCGGAAAATGAAAGCTTATGGTC
>USCM01000289.1 GCA_900553155.1 uncultured Prevotella sp.
ACGCTCGCCATTAGGATTGGTAATATATGCACGGAGCACGTGGTTGTGTACGTAGTTGTTGTCGACAGTACCGTCTGACAACAGCTGCTTTGCCTTAACACCGTTCTCCACAGCCATGAGGGTCAAGCCAATGTCGCCGTAAGCCGACTTAGCCTCGTCCGAAACATCGCCCGTTACATCGAGTGTTACCTGATGGGTGTCCGGCGAATAGGTAGACGTAACGTTTACTGTGGCAAAGGCAGGATTGGTATTACGTGCCTCGGCTACTACATCCTTAACCGCCGTCTGCGCAAAATCAGGCAAATATGCATAATCGTTTACATCATAAGCGATGTAGTCCTCGCCACTGAAGTAGAAGCGGTTTACTGTGAAGCAGGGATAGGTATAGGCATAGAGCTCCTCAAGGTTGCTTGCGCCCTCAGCTGCCAACGGCTCGCCATTCTTGTATACATTCACAAGGCTTATGTAGCCTGCATTGGCTGCAGCATCCATACCTGGGTTTACGTTGTTGGCGTATGGGCTGTTCTGGCTGCAGTATTGCTCCACGTACGTCATCTGGTGCTCAAGGCTCTTGGTGTATATCATATAGTTGTTCTCTATCTTGTCGCCATGGGTGTTCTCCGGAGTCTTGCCCTCGATGTTGTCTACACGCTCTAAGAACGCCGAGGTAAACCGCGAACGCAACGAGAAGGGCACCCTGCTTGCCAGTGGCTTTATTGCCGGTGGTGCGCTGATGGGTGTTGTGTCTGCCTTGCTGCGCTTCTGCAATGTGCATCTTGTAAGCGAGGAGTGGATGTCGTCATGGCTTGCCACACCGCTGTCACAGGTTGCATCGCTTGTGGCTTACTGCTGCTTGATAGGCTACTTCGTTGTGGCTACAAAGATAAAGAAATAACCTATCATTCTATCACTTTTAGGCTTTCACACAATCGTATATTACTGATTAGCAATGATATACACTAATGACGGGTGGCATATACCAAGTGCCACCCGTCACTTATCTAACACTAATCTATCACTAATTAGTAAGCGTATCCGCGAGTGTTGGATTAGTGTTAGATCAGTGATAGATGGACGCATAAAGCCGCGACCTAACACTACCTACAACAAGCTCGTTCACAATACATTACTGGAGTAAAGACCCTAAAAATATGATAGATTGAGAGGTTGAAAAAGAAAAACATTAACGTATATTATACGAACACTATATTAACGTCAATTACACGAACCAAAGCCAAGGAAGCCTTACTGACCGACCAATCAAGCCTTAATGACCGACCAAGGAAGCCTTGATTGGGTACCAATTAAGCCTTGATGACCGACCAATTAAGCCTTAATGACAGACCAACTAAGCCTTAGTTGCCGAACCGTTCCTCCTTGAAGTACTTGGCGATGGAACGCATAAGCGGCGTGAGGTGAACATCGTGCGGAACGTTGTGATAGTCGAGACGCTGTATGCACTGCGCCACATACAGACGCTCCTTAGCCCTCGAAAGTGCCACATAAAACTTGCGGGCATCCTCGGCAAGCTGTCGAGGATTGTTGCGACTATAATAGTTGGGAATGCGTCCGTCTACGGCATCAAACACAATGACGTTGTCAAACTCCAAGCCCTTTGCCTTATGTATGGTTGTTACGAATATGCGCTCGTTGATGCTACGGCTGCCACAGAGGTCGGCCTCCTTAAGCGTGCTTATCTCCATGGTATGGTTGCACAGCTGCTCGTAGAGCGTAGGCTCCTTGTCGGCGTCTATCATGTCGCCAGAAAGATAAGCCAAGACAAAGCGCAAGCCGTCTATCTCAACAATCAACCCTCCATCCAACAGATAATTGTAAAAACGCATCAGCTCCTCAACCAATGCTCCCCTTACAACAACACCACCATCACAGCAATCGGATTTTTCACTTTTCACTTTTCCTTTTTCACTTATCTCTTTTCCCTTTTCCCTTTCATACATCCTTCCCAACGCCTCTCTATACACGTCGCCGTAATTTCGTCTAAGCGTATCCACACGCTGACGCACACGACTGTCCTTAAGGAACTTGTCCTGTTCCTCAATCTTCGTCGTGGCAATGTTGTAGCAATGCACCACCACACTGCATGTGGCATTGACGTCGTCGTCGGCAAGATGCGAGTTGGTGCCTTCCAAGCCAAGCACCGAGAGCAGATACTTAAGCTTGTGCTCCTTTAGCTCGGGATGCAGCAAGCGTACCAGGCGCAACGAGTCGAGATATGACGGATGCTGCTCGGCGAGGTTTATCTCTGGAGCATAACGGCGCAGATTGAAGTCGAGTATATGGTAGTCGTAGTCGGCATTATGGCCCAACAACACACAGCCCTCGGCATACTGCATAAACTGGCGCAACGCGTCGGCATGCTCAAGAAGCTCGTGATGCTTGCGCTCCTCCACTATAGGATTGACAATATCGCCCAGCATAGCCGGTATAGGCTTGTCGGTCTCGATGTATAGGGCGAACTGCGAGCCTGGCACCACCTCTCCCCCACGTATCTTGACGGCG
>USCM01000290.1 GCA_900553155.1 uncultured Prevotella sp.
TGCACCCAGAGCAGTATCGCAACTTCAAGAGCGGTCAGGCTAAGAAGAACTTCCTTGCCGACCTTCAGAAACTTAAGGATGCCAAGCTCGGTGCCAACCTTTCACCCGAGCAGCTCAGCGCTTACAAGCACGCCAAGGCTGATGCTATCGTTGCTCCTGTAAAGGGCGACATCTACTGGGAGTTCTCAGGTGAGGGCGAGTGCGCTCCTACTGTTGAGCCATTCATCGGCAAGGAATACAAGGAGGGCGACATCCTTTGCTACATCCAGGCTCCTTGGGGCGAGTTTGTAGAGGTTCCGGCAGCTCTCGGCGGCAAGCTTGTAGAAATCAACGCTAAGCGTGGCTCTAAGGTATCGAAGGGCGACGTTATCGCTTACATTGAGCGCGAGCATGAGTAAGGGGTAACAATCTCCTTAACTTCTGAATACAGACAAAAATGTACGAACAGATAATTGACAAATACTATGGAGGATGCGACGCACTGCGCCACATCCTCTTGACACACAGCCAGTCCGTAGCGCAACGTGCGCTACGGATTGCTGCAAATCACCCCCAACTACACATTGACACCAACTTTGTGCGTGAGGCTGCCATGCTGCACGACATAGGCATAATACGTGTCAACGCTCCCGGCATACACTGCCACGGCACCGAGCCTTATATACGTCACGGCATCTGCGGTGCAGAGATTCTGCGCAACGAAGGTCTGCCCGAAAGTTATGCACGAATATGCGAACGTCACACCGGTGCAGGACTGACCCTCGACGACATCGTCTCGCAAAACCTACCCCTACCCCATCACGACTTGCAGCCCGAAACTATCGAAGAGAAACTTATCTGCTATGCCGACAAGTTCTTCTCGAAGACACATCTCGACCGCGAAAAGACTATAGAACAAGCAGAGAAGAGCCTTGCCAAATTTGGCGGCGACACATTGGCGCGATTCCGTGAGATGAAACGGCTGTTTGAGCCGGAATTGTAACAAATAATATATCAATAGATTTGAGAACTAAAACTGTCATAGCACTTCTTATGTGTGTTGCCATTTTTGTGGTGGCAGCAACAGATGCACCCTTTGCTCAACGTAAGAAGTCGCAAAAGGCCAATGTTAACGACACCATAGCGACATCCGACTCGCTTGCTGCCGATTCTATCGGTAACATTCTGCGCGACTCGCTTGGAGCCGAAATCATCGACACCACAAAGATGGACTCGATGCAACTTGCCATATACAGACACAATAGGGCTATTGACGACTCCATACGACTTGACTCGCTTAACCGACAGCGGGCCAATGGTATCAACTCACCGGTGCAATATACAGCGAATGACTCGCTTGTGTACGACGCCACATCCAAGACTGCCAAATTGTACGGACAGTCTACCGTTAAATACGAGAATATGGACCTTGCAGCCGAGAAGATACATATGAGCATCGACTCGTCGCTCGTTCATGCCACCGGCGCCAAGGACCCTGCCGACACAACAGGCAATACCCTTACCGGCAACCCCATCTTCACCATGGGCTCGGACAAGTACGAAAGCGACACTATGGCATTCAACTTCAAGACCAAGAAGGGCCTTATCTCCAAGGTGTACACTCAGCAGGAGGATGGTTTCTTGCAAAGCCAGCTATCTAAGCGCAATGCCAATGGCGACATATATCTGCAACACGGACGCTATACAACGTGCGATGCCAAGCATCCCGACTTCTACATAGCATTGTCGCGTGCCAAAGTGCGTCCTGGCAAGGACGTGGTATTTGGTCCTGCCTATCTTGTTGTGGCTGATGTACCGCTACCTCTTGCCATTCCTTATGGGTTCTTCCCTTTCACCAAGAGCTATTCTTCGGGCTTCATTATGCCTACATACGGCGACGAGAGTGCTCGCGGATTTTATCTTCGAGACGGTGGCTACTACTTTGCCATCAACGATAAGTGGGATCTTAAGTTGCTCGGCGAGATATACACTAAGGGTTCGTGGGGAGTGTCGGCAGCAAGCAATTACAATAAGCGCTATCGCTATTCGGGCAGCTTCTACTTCAGTTACCAAGACACAAAGAACGGTGACAAGGGTATGCCCGACTACACCAAGCAGACTTCATTCAAGGTGCAATGGAGCCATCGTCAGGACTCTAAGGCCAATCCCTACAGCTCGCTATCGGCAAGCGTCAACTTTGCGACATCGAGCTATGAGCGCAACAACCTCAACTCGCTGTACAATCCACAGACACTTACTCAGTCGACAAGAACGTCATCTGTATCGTGGAGCACAACATTCTCAAGCATTGGCCTGTCGCTGTCGAGCACAGCCAACCTCTCGCAGAATATGCGCGACTCGTCAATAGCAATGACCTTGCCAGACCTTAACATCTCGCTATCTCGCTTCTACCCCTTCAAGCGCAAACATGTAGTGGGCGATGAGCGTTGGTACGAGAAGATATCTATGTCGTATACCGGACAGATTTCGAACAGTATCAATACCAAAGAGGACAAATTGATGCACTCGAATC
>USCM01000291.1 GCA_900553155.1 uncultured Prevotella sp.
CAACACCTCGTCTGGTGCTTCGGGCAGCACCTTCTTCATAACGTCCTTTATCTTCTTAAGCTCGTTCATCAGTCCCACCTTGTTGTGCAGACGTCCGGCAGTGTCGATAATAACCACATCGGCACCATTTGCCTTAGCCGAAGACAGCGTGTCGAAAGCCACCGAAGCCGGGTCCGAACCCATCTGCTGCTTTATAACAGGCACACCCACACGCTCGCCCCAAATGCTAATCTGCTCTACGGCTGCGGCACGGAATGTGTCGGCGGCACCGAGATACACCTTCTTGCCCGACTTCTTAAACTGATAGGCAAGCTTGCCGATAGTTGTGGTCTTGCCCACACCGTTCACACCAACAACCAGGATGACGTACGGACGATGGTCGGTAGGCAGATCCCAGTCGTCGTTGTCGGCAGTGTTGTTCTCTGTCAGCAGCGCGGCAATCTCGTCGCGCATGATTCCGTTAAGCTCGGATGTCGACACATACTTGTCGCGAGCCACACGTTCCTCGATGCGCTCAATTATCTTAAGCGTTGTCTCCACGCCTATGTCTGATGTGATAAGGGCCTCTTCAAGGTTGTCAAGCACCTCGTCGTCAACAGTCGACTTGCCCATAACGGCACGCTGAATCTTGTCGAAAACACTGTGCTTGGTCTTCTCGAGTCCATTGTCAAGAACTTCTTTCTTGTTCTTATTAAAAAATCCAAAAATTCCCATATAACGTTATTTGTGTCTGCAAATATAAGCATTATTTTCCGAATGGCAAAGCGATTGAGCCTTAAATACATACTTGCCGCATCCCTGCCAAGCACCCGAGGCAAAGCGAATACCTATTTTTAGGTATTTTGACACAATAAATCCGAATAACAATACCTTTTCTCAATAATTCTGTGTAACTTTGTCGTTTAAGACAATTAAAGCAACATAACAAGCTGAATACAGAAAAACATATATAGATTATATGAAGTTATCAGATTTAAAGACTGGCGAACGCGGTGTCATCGTCAAGGTGATGGGACACGGAGGATTCCGCAAGCGTATCGTCGAGATGGGTTTCATCAAGGGCAAGGTGGTAGACGTCCTGCAAAACGCGCCACTGCACGACCCTGTAAAATACAAGCTTATGGGCTACGAGGTGTCGCTCCGACACTCTGAAGCCGATATGATTGAGGTCATTAGCGTTGAGGAGGCAGAAAGAATCGAGAAGCAGAACAAGCTCGACCAAGCCCAACGCGCCGCTGCAGAAGCATGCAGCAAGGCTACCGACAATAATCCTGTCGACACGCAAGCCGATTCCACATCCGCCCCTCTAACCGAGGGACAGCTGCGCGACGCAGCCATGAAGAAGCGCCGAACCATCAACGTGGCGCTTGTTGGCAACCCCAACTGCGGCAAGACTTCGCTCTTCAACTTTGCGTCGGGAGCGCACGAACGTGTAGGCAACTACTCGGGCGTGACGGTAGACGCCAAAGTGGGACACGCCGAATTCGAGGGCTACGAGTTCAACATCGTCGACCTCCCCGGCACCTATTCGCTCTCTGCCTACTCGCCTGAAGAGCTCTATGTGCGCAAGCAGATTATCGAGCACACCCCCGACGTCATTATCAACGTGATAGACGCAAGCAACCTCGAGCGCAACCTCTACCTCACCACACAGCTTATCGACATGCACCTGCGCATGGTGTGCGCCCTCAATATGTTCGACGAGACGGAGAAGCGAGGCGACAACGTCGACTATGCCAAGCTTGGCGAGCTGTTCGGCGTGCCTATGATTCCTACCACCTTCACCACCGGACGTGGTGTAGAGTTGCTGTTCCACATCATCATCAATATGTATGAGGGACTCGACTTTCTCGACGCCAACGGCAATCTCGACCCCGAGGTAGCCGAGGGCATCAGGCAGTGGCACGAGCAATACAGCAAGACAGAGAACAGCCAGACCGACCACGACGAAGACTTTGCATCCGGTGTAAAGCCCAAGCACAACGTGTTCCGCCACATACACATCAACCACGGCACCTACGTTGAGGAGGGCATCACTGCCATACAGGCCGAACTGAAGAAGGAAACCGACCTGCGACACAAGTTCTCAACACGCTACCTCGCCATCAAGTTGCTTGAGCGCGACTCTGACACCGAGCAGCTGATAAAGAGCTCTACCGCCCACCCCGACCAGATACTCGCCATACGCGACAAGGCTACCACCGACGTGCAGACCTACACGCACGAGGATTCGGAGACAGCCATTATGGACGCCAAGTACGGTTTTATACACGGCGCCCTACAGGAGGCAGGCTACCAAACCGGCAACAAGAAGGACACATACCAGGTTACGCACCTCATAGACAACGTCATAACCAACAAGTACGTTGGTTTCCCGATATTTATCCTTATGATATGGGTGATGTTCGAAGCCACATTCTCGCTCGGCCAATATCCTATGAACTGGATTGAGGCAGGTGTAGAGTGGATAGGCTCGACGCTCTCCGAGAACATGACAGCCGGACCGCT
>USCM01000292.1 GCA_900553155.1 uncultured Prevotella sp.
GGAGCCATGTTCTACGTAGTGGTGGAAGAGCTAATCCCTGAAGCCTCAAGCGGCCTGCACAGCAATCTCAGCACCATCGGCTTCGCCATAGGTTTCGTGCTGATGATGGTGCTTGATGTTGTGATGGGATAATTACGCGACACATTAACGAGATAAGAACCATAGTGCTAAAACAATAAAAATCGGTCATTAGAACCGTTCACATTCGAGAGTCCTTACATCCCGTGGATGTGGAATATTTCATAAAGGACGACAAGACTGTACCCTTTGTCGTCCTTTATGAGGTTTTATACACGCCATTTCGCTCCACATTCCAAGCACACACATGTTCCGTCTGAATAGACTACAACGTCCTCACTACCACAATAGTAGCATCTTCCTGTTTCCTCCATAATGTTGTTTTTTTTAATGATGCAGCAAAGGTAATGAGTTTTTTATATTTTTATTAGTATCTTTGCATAAAAATTAAATACTATCACAGAACAATATGATTACAGTAGATGGACTGACCGTCGAGTTTGGTGGCACCACACTATTCAAAGACATTTCCTTTCAGATTAACGAGAAAGACCGTATAGCACTTATGGGCAAGAATGGAGCGGGCAAGAGCACGTTGCTCAAGATTATAGCTGGCGTGCGCAAAGCCACACGCGGCTCGGTGTCGGCTCCAAAAGACTGCGTCATTGCCTACCTTCCACAGCACCTGATGACCGAGGACGGACGTACCGTATTCGACGAGACGTGCCAGGCCTTTGCCCATCTGCATGAAATTCAAGCCGAGATCGACCGCATCAACAACGAGCTTACCACCCGTACCGACTACGAGAGCGACGGGTATATGCAGCTCATAGAGAAGGTGTCGAACCTCTCGGAGAAGTTTTATGCCATCGACATGACCCATTTCGAGGAAGACGTCGAGAAAACCCTGCTTGGTCTCGGCTTCGAGCGTTCCGACTTCAACCGCCCCACAAGCGAGTTCTCGGGAGGTTGGCGCATGCGTATAGAGTTGGCAAAGCTGCTGCTCAAGTCGCCAGACGTGCTGCTGCTCGACGAGCCTACCAACCACCTCGATATCGAGAGCATAGGTTGGCTGGAGGACTTTATCGTCAACAGTTCAAAGGCCGTGGTCGTAATAAGCCACGACCGCAAGTTTGTCGACAACATCACAACCCGCACCATCGAGGTCACTATGGGACGCATATACGACTACAAGACCACATACACCCAATACCTTGAGTTGCGTAAGGAACGCCGCGAGCAGCAGATGAAGAAGTACGAGGAACAGCAAAAGATGATAGCCGAGACAAAGGACTTTATCGAGCGCTTCAAGGGCACCTACTCAAAGACCCTTCAGGTGCAAAGCCGTGTAAAGATGCTTGAGAAGCTCGAGCTGATAGAGGTGGACGAGGAAGACACCAGCCATCTTAGGCTTAAGTTCCCGCCAAGTCCCCGCAGCGGGGCCTATCCAGTGCAGATGAGCGGCGTGGCTATGGCTTTCGACGGCAAGCAGGTGTTCGGCGAAGTAAACCTTACCGTAGAGCGTGGCGACAAGATAGCCTTCGTGGGTAGAAACGGCGAGGGCAAGTCGACACTCGTAAAGTGCATAATGGGGCAGCTGCACAACCAAGGCAAACTTGAGCTTGGCCACAACGTGCAGATAGGCTACTTTGCACAAAACCAAGCCTCGTTGCTTGACGGCGAGCTTACCGTGTTTCAGACCATCGACGACGTAGCCAAGGGCGAGATACGCAACAAGATACGCGACCTTCTTGGAGCCTTCATGTTCGGAGGCGAAGACTCTACAAAGAAGGTCAAGGTGCTGTCGGGCGGCGAGCGTACACGCCTTGCCATACTAAAGCTGCTGCTGGAGCCTGTCAACCTCCTCATCCTCGACGAGCCTACCAATCACCTTGATCTCAAGACCAAGGACGTGCTGAAGCAAGCGCTTCAACACTTCGACGGCACACTTATCGTTGTAAGCCATGACCGCGACTTTCTTGACGGACTTGTAAGCAAGGTATACGAGTTCGGACATGGCCGCGTGCGCGAACACCTATGCGGCATCTATCAGTTCCTAGAATCAAAGAAATTGGAGAGCCTAAAGGAGCTCGAAAAGAAATCATAGCCCCCAAAATGGCTTAAAGACCGACCAATTAAGGCTTAGTGACTGACCAACTAAAGCCTGATGACCGACTAATTAAGGCTTAATGACCGACCAATTAAGCCTTAGTTACAACCCTATTAAGACTTGTGACGGGTTAGTGTTAGATTAGTGTTAGATTGCTTTGACATACTTCGTTTCTCCTACTATAGTAGCCATCCTCCTCCTCTTTACTCCATATGATAATGTTTTTTTTGCGCAACCCTTCATTCTGACACTTTTTAGAGCATTGGCTTTCGTAATGCGTTGGGTATAAGTGCTTAACGGGAGTGTTAGGTTATGGCTTGCGGCTTCCACCTATCACGTATCTAACACTAAAGCCTCACAG
>USCM01000293.1 GCA_900553155.1 uncultured Prevotella sp.
TAACGAAGCCAGCCTTAAGTTGGCATCACAGCTTGTGCCCAACAGTGTCAAGCCAATGAAGGCGCCTGCCGATGATGCATTGGCAGCCAACGAGAAGCTTGTCGTTGATGACCTCTGGAACATTGAGGGCATTACCTTAACCACTTCGAATGGTGCAACCTTCGATCAAGCCACTAATACAATAGGGTTTGCTGGTCAGGAGAAAATTGCCAACTATATTATATATGGTGGCGATAGCGACGGCAACGTTGTATGGCAAGGCGAATCTTTTAAAAAGTACACGTTCAGCGGAAAGGTGCAAGGCGATGGTGCCGCAATAGTGCAGCCATGTGTAATCTATATGAAGAAAAGTGCGACGGACGATGGTTGGTATTTTGGCGGCAACAAAACTATAGACCTTAATGAGGAAAACAACTATACCAGCGAATTTACTGTAGACGCTTATCTACCGGAAGATTGTTATGTTGCGGTATGCATTAGAACCAATGTAGGAACGCAAGGCCGTACCTTTAAGTCGACCAACAACAAGTTTACCTGTACCTACAAGACCCTCATGTCGGAGAAATGGACACAGGATAACGACAAGCCAGGACTTGGCATAACCGAAGACATTGCTGCCAATGCCTATACATTGTTGTGTGCCGACGGTTTAACCACACTCGGCCTATACCTTGACGGCGACCAGCTGTGTGTTACAGGTATTAACACTACTGCCGACAAGGTAACTATGCCTATGCACGTAAACATTGAGGGCAAGTCGTATCTGATAAAGAAGTTTGGCAGATCCGACCTATCAGTATTTGATTGGTCGGGAGCACAGTCGGTAACAAACCTTGACCTTTCGATTGTGTCGGAGGTTAATCTGTTGATGAAGGGTTCTGCCGTTACCGACCTTACCCTAAGCAGTATCGCAGCTGTCAACAGTTATTCGGATCTCGAGAATGTATACCTGCACCTGCCATACGGAGCACAGCGCAGCAGCTATTCGTATATGGGCTTCAAGCGTGTGCTTATTGGTGAGGAGCAGCCCTCTTATCCAGAGCCTTCCGACCAGGATTGCTGGGTGATAGCAGGCGACCGCGAGGGCGAGTACTTCAGCATCCAGCTCTACGATAGCCGATTCCGTGTTGTCGAGATTTTCTCACAGGAAGAGAGTGTAACTCTGCCAGAGTTTACTCCGTATGCAGGCGGAAGTGCATATTGGCTAACTGGAGTGGGCTATACCAACTCGTATAACAACAATAGTCTTTGGGCACATGCTCCAAATCTAAGAAGTATCAGTGTTCCTAAAGATTACGACAACCTGTATATCTATTGGAGCAACAGTCCTATCAAGGAGGTACATCTTAAGAACAATATGGTAGGAAATCCAGAGTGGAAGGTGCCTACCACCAACTGGAGCCTACCGTCGGACGTAACTGTATACATCGACTCGCAGGAAGCCTACAATATGTTTGCCGCTGACGGCAAGTGGTCGTCTGCCATCCTTGCACCAGAGGGATGGGAGTTTGAGTGGATGGCTGTAAATGTGGCTCGCAAGGGCGAATTTGCACAGACCTATATAGAGATGAACGATGCCGACTGGAGCAAGGGCATAAACGTAAAGGTTATTGGTGCGCTTAACAACACCGACCTTGCCAACATGAAGAAGCTTACACAGCTTCGCTGCCTTGACCTTAGCGACGCAACATTTGATGCTCTGCCCAATTCGTTCCTTTCAAACAACAACACTCTGTATGAGGAGAATATCAAGGTTATACCAAACTCGGCGTTCAACTACTGCAAGAACCTGAGGAAGGTACACGCAACAGGTCTTAACCGCATTAACGAGTCGGCTTTCTCTGAATGTCGTAAGCTTACCGATATCAACATATCTGATGTTGTTGTTATCGAGCGCAACGCTTTTAGCGATTGTGAGCAGTTTGCTCCGGCAGAATTGCCAGTGAATATGACCTTCCTCGGTCCGTCGGCATTCTATAACACTGGTGTAAAAGAGGTGGTTATACCTAACAAGGTATTGAAGATTGGCAATATGGCATTTGCTAATTGCAAGAAGCTTAGAAAGGTAACAATGCACGACGCTGTATCGGGCATCGGCAGCGAAGCCTTTGAGTATTGCCCGCTTCTCGCCGAGATTAATATACCTGAGGCGGTTACATTCATTAATGATGAAGCCTTCATTGGATGTACATCTCTAACCGAGATAACCCTCCCTTCTAATCTTGAGAGTATAGGCAGCAGCGTGTTCCAGAACTGCAACTACCTCACCACCATTAAGTGTAAGGCAGTGACACCACCGGCTACAAACGGCAACTTCACCAACGGTATGGACCTCAACCACTGCACATTGTATGTGGCACCGTTCACTATCGACGCTTATCGTGCAGCCGACAACTGGAAGGACTTCTTTATCATTAAGCCGCTCAACGAGCCGGTTAAGAACATCGACGTAAGGCGTCCGATGACGTTCGACCTTATGTCGGAAG
>USCM01000294.1 GCA_900553155.1 uncultured Prevotella sp.
TAGAGCAAAGGACTGAAAATCCTTGTGTCCCCGGTTCGATTCCTGGTGGCACCACAACAAAAGAAGGAGTTACTCATTAGAGTAGCTCCTTTTTTGTGTTTATTGTCATAGCCCAGTTGGTAGAGCAAAGGGGACTGACAGTGCCTATAATTGGCCTTGTGTCCCCGGCGCAAGCCCTCCACTTTAATCATCAGCCAACGTAAAGTCGAGCTGCTTCTTTTCGAGGTTAGCCTGCGCCACCTTGATGCGCACCGGGTCGCCAAGCTGGTATTTGTTGTGATGACGTCTGCCCACAAGACAGTAGTTGCGCTCATCGAAGTCGTAGTAGTCGTCGTCGAGGTCGCGCATCGGTACCAAACCCTCGCAGTGGTTCTCGTCTATCTCGCAGTAGATGCCATACGACTGGATGCCTGAGATATGGGCGTCGTATACATTGCCTATACGCTCCGACATAAACTCAACCGCCTTGTACTTGATAGAGTCGCGCTCGGCATTGGCAGCCACCTGCTCCATCTCCGACGAATGTTCGCACAACTCCTCGTAGTGCTCCTTATTGGCAGAGCGTCCACCTTGCTGATAACGTGTTATCAAACGGTGAACCATAGTGTCGGGTAGGCGATGTGAAGTGCGTGTAGTAGTCGAACGCCAATCCAAAGTGGCCTATATTGTGTATCGAGTACTTTGCCTTCATCATGGCACGCAGCGCCACCGTCTGTATAAGGTTCTGCTCGCGCTTACCCTCACAGTCGGACATAAGCGTGTTGAGCGACTTTGCAAGCGCGCCCTTCGTGCCGTCCGTCTTCATCTTGTAACCAAACTTCACCACAAACTCTCTCAGCGTCTCGAGCTTCGTTGGGTCCGGATTGTCGTGCACACGATACGGCAGCGTCTTAGGCTTCTTGCCCTTAGCCACCTTACCCACCGACTCGGCTACGGTGCGGTTGGCAAGCAACATAAACTCCTCGATAAGCTTGTTGGCGTCCTTCGAGCGCTTAAAGTAGCAGCGCACTGGCTTGCCCTTCTCGTCCACGTCGAAGTGAAGCTCCTCACGGTCAAACTTAACGGCGCCGTTCTTGAATCGGGCGGCACGCAACTTCTTAGCCAGCCGGTCGAGCGTGATAAGCAGGTCGGCATTCTCGCCCTTGTATCCTCCCTTAGGAGCTGGCGGTGCCGGTTCGCCCTTGCCGTCCACAACACCATTGTCCTCAAGCAGCTGCTGCACCTCCTCATAGGCATAGCGGCGGTTCGACTTGATAACGGTATGCACAATGCGGTAAGCCTTGACGTTGGCATCGTCGTCGAGATTGAATATTACAGAGAAGGCAAGCTTCTCCTCGTCAGGCCTCAACGAGCAGATGAAGTTGCACAGACGCTCGGGCAGCATCGGTATGGTGCGGTCTACAAGATATATACTTGTGGCACGCTTCACAGCCTCCTTGTCTATCACCGAGCCTTCCTTTACGTAGTGGCTCACGTCGGCGATGTGCACACCAACCTCCCACAGGCCATCCTTAAGCTTCTTTATAGACAGAGCGTCGTCAAAGTCCTTGGCGTCCTTCGGGTCGATAGTGCAGGTAAAAGTGCCGCGGAAGTCCTCGCGCTCGGCATAATCCTCCGGTGTTATCTCTGCCGAAATCTTCTCGGCAGCCTCCTCCACATTCTTAGGATATTTATACGGCAAGCCATACTGCGCCAAGATAGTGTTCATCTCGACGTCGTTGTCGCCAGCCTTGCCCAGCACATCCACCACCTCGCCTATCATGTTGCGGTGGTCCTGGTCGGGCCATTCTATGATCTTTACCACAGCGTTGTCGCCCTCCTTGCCGCCCTTAAGCTTGCGACGCGGGATGATGATGCTGTTGGCAAGCACGTTAGATGGCGATATCAGTGTACAGATGTCGTGGTCGAATGTCAGTCTGCCCACAAACGTGTCCTTTGCACGCTCCAGTATCTCTATAACCTGCGCCTCCTTGATATGGTTCTTGCGACGCGCCATGTACGAGAAACGCACGCGGTCGCCGGTAAGCGCCCACATCGAGTTGCGCTCTGCCACGAATATAGGCTTGTCCGAACCGTCCGGCGTAACCGTATTCTTGCCGTTGGTTTTGCGCTGGAACACGCCCTCCTGCACCTGTCCGTTAAGGTTCAGTTTGTACGAGTTGTCGGAAACCTTAGATATGAAGTCGTCCCACGCCATCTCCTCCATAATGTCGATAGCGAGCATCTTCAGGGGGTGCGTGTCGAGATGCAGCGTGCGGAATATTTCCTTAAACGATAGTGTCTTGCCGGGATTGGATACGAATAGTTCCTCAAGCTTCGGGGCAAGCTGTTTCTTTGTCATGCGTTTGCCGCCTTTTTTCCCTTTTCCCATATTATTATTGTTTTAGATTGTTCGTGCTTTGATTATTACAATGCAAATAAACAAAAAAAGTTTGAAACAAGCAATATCAAGGCGGTATTAAATT
>USCM01000295.1 GCA_900553155.1 uncultured Prevotella sp.
TTGCTTGCGTGCTCAGCTTCCTCGAAAGCATAGCGCTTGAATGCTTCTGCAATCTCAGGATAGCCCTCACGATCGGCCTGGCGGCTCATTGCGAGATACATACCAACCTCGCCACACTCACCGTTGAAATGGGTCTCAAGGTCCTTTATCATCTCGGCATTAGCCTCCTCCTTGCGTGCGGCACCAAGAGTGTGCATAGTAGCGAAAGCAGGACCATCCATTGGGTCGTCCATTTCCTTAAACTTGCTTGCCGGAGCCTTGCAAACTGGACACTTCTCTGGAGCCTCTGTACCTTCGTAAATATAACCGCATACTGTGCAAATAAACTTCTTCTTCATAATGCTATTGTTTTTAAGTTAATTATAATGTTATTGTTTAATAAGAGGTTAGCCCATTACATTGGAGCATTCCTCAAAGCTTTGATTTTCTTTTTCAAGACATTCACTACATATACCTTTATAGTAGAGTTGCACATCGTTCACTTTATGTCCGGCAATATCCTTGCATGACAAAAGTGGTGAGACCTCATCAAATATGTCGTACACACGCCGGCAACGATTGCAATAGAAATGAGCATGTGCGTTGATGTTTCCATCGTAGCACACACGATGGTCGTCAATGGTAATCATTTGGGCTGCGTTGTTCTCCGAAAACATACGTAGCGTATTATATACCGTTGTTCGACTTAGCGTGGGTATCTTGGAGCAAAGTCCGCGATAAACATCATCCACCGTTGGATGGGTGAAGTGTGTGAGCAGGTAGTGCATTATAGCTATGCGTTGTACCGATGGCTTTATGCCGTGCTCTGTCAGTCGTGCTATTGCTTCTTTGTTGTTCATTACGTGTCAGTCTTTATCTTATTGTATGTTTGTTTTAAACACAATGCAAAGATACTAAATATATTCTATATGCACAAAACAAAATTGGATATTTTACAATGTTTTATTTATTTTAATAAATCGGTCAGCTAATGATTTAAATGTATCAATACCACAAGTTGGTCATTTTATCTCAATATATGTGTTTGCACCTTCACAAGTTTAGCATATAACATGCCGAAAGTATTAATATATTGTATACCTTTGCACTTGAAATCAAAAGAATGATGAAAAATGCAAATATAAAATGCCTTAAAGGCGACTTTGCAAGTAAGCTTGCGCTCGCCCTCGCCCCTACTATAAAAGCAGGATTTCCGAGTCCGGCAGACGACTATCTGCATGACAGCCTCGACTTTAACCGGGATATGATAAAGAATCCAGAAGCCACGTTCTACGGAAGGGTGTCAGGCGATTCGATGATTGACGCGGGGATATGCGACGGCGACATTGCCGTGATAGACCGCTCGTTGCTGCCTATGGACGGCAACGTTATTGTGGCGTTTGTCAATGGCGAATTCACTATAAAATATCTTGACCTTACACACAAGGAAGAGGGATATATCGAGCTGAAGCCAGCAAACCCCAACTACTCGCCAATACGTATAGATGTTGAAGACAACTTTAGGGTGTGGGGAGTTGTGGTTTGGACAATAAAACAATGGAGACGTTAAACAATAAGAAAAGGAAAGAGAAGCTATGAAATGGTATGCCATCTGCGATTGCGACAACTGCTTCGTCAGTTGTGAGCGAGTATTTCGTCCAGATTTGGAGGGGAAACCCGTTGTTGTGCTATCCAACAACGACGGATGCGTAGTGGCCAGGAGCAAAGAGGCCAAGTTGTTGGGCATAAAGGCAGGCATGCCGTATTTTCAACTGAAGCAACTATATCCAAATACCAAGATTGAGACGTTCTCGTCCAACTATGAGCTATATGGTGAGATAACGGGACGTGTTATGGCTATAATACGCGATATGACACCCAGGTGTTTCCGCTACTCAATAGATGAAGCCTTTGCCGTATTGGATGGATTCTCGATAGAACAGCTAAGAGAATGGGGCGAACAGCTACACGACCGCGTCAAGATGTCGGCAGGAATGCCCATAAGTATTGGTATAGCCAAAACCAAGACGTTGGCAAAGATGGCATCGCACTTTGCCAAGAAGTATCCCGGCTATAACCATGTATGTATTATCGACTCGGAAGAACAACGTATTAAGGCAGCAAAGCTATACCCTATCGGCGAAATTTGGGGCATAGGCAGAAGATACAAGACACGTCTTGAGACTATGGGCATAAGGACTGCATACGACTTTGCCAACCATTCGGTTTCTTGGGTTAGGTCTACATTCAAGACTGTAGTGCTTGAGCGCACATGGGCAGAACTGAATGGAACAGATTGCATACCAGACGATATTCCGAGAAGGAAGAAGAGCATTTGCACAAGCCGAAGTTTCGATGGTATGGTTAGCGACTTTGATACTCTACGTACACATGTGGCGAACTTTGCTGTAAGGTGCGCCGAGAAGCTACGCAAGCAGCAATCGGCGGCTAATATAGTTGGCGTATTTATCGATTCTAACCGCT
>USCM01000296.1 GCA_900553155.1 uncultured Prevotella sp.
GAGGATGTATTCCCTTATCCTTATATGATGGATATGTTGCGCCGACTTACAGATATGCCGCGTTATGCCCACATTGAGGAGCCGGCTGTTTCGCGTGCCGATGGATATAAGACTACGGACAAGAACGTCTATGATGCCCATCCTCAGGATGGTCCTGCTACATTCTCAAAGTATGACGGCAAGGGTCCGCTGCGTGTACGTGTGTTTAGTTTCTCTTACCGAAAGGGTATCCCAGCCGACGAGTCGGGTAATGGGGGAGGATATGTGTTCGATTGTCGTTCGACCCATAACCCTGGCCGTTACGAACCATACAAGAAACTGACGGGACTTGACGAGCCCGTTATCCGATTCCTTGAGGATGACGGCGAGATACTGACATTCCTTGACAGCGTGTACAAGCTTGCCGATGCCCACGTTCAGCGTTACATAGACCGAGGCTTTACCGACCTTATGTTCTCGTTTGGATGCACAGGCGGACAGCACCGCAGCGTCTATTCGGCACAACATCTTGCCGAGCACATACATAATAAGTATGGTATAGAGGTGCACGTGTGTCACCGTGAACAAGGTATAGAACAGACTTTTAAGGCAAAAAACTAATCATTTTGCGTGGTATACAGAGTTAATATATAGCTTTTGCAGCAAATCCCGGTAAAAAGTAGAGTTAAGTATGTCTATTTTACCGGGATTTTCTGTAACTTTGCAAGAACCATTATAAATAATCCTTATGATGCAAGCAATGATTTTCGCGGCAGGACTTGGCACACGTCTCAAACCGCTAACCGACACTATGCCAAAAGCGTTGGTAAAGGTAGGTGGTGAGCCGCTCATAAAACGTGTTATCGATAAGCTATCAGCATCGGGCGTTGACCGTATTGTTGTCAACGTGCATCACTTTGCGCAACAAATTACCGACTATCTAAAAGACAATGCCAATTTTGGCAAGGATATACGCATCTCTGACGAGACTGCGGGCTTGCTCGAAACTGGTGGCGGCATAAAGAAAGCCTATCCTCTATTTGATAGTACATCACCGATATTGATACACAATGTCGATATATTGAGCAATGTAGATTTGCATCGTTTCTATCAGATGGCGGTAGAGGAGGAAGGACAGGACCAAAAGGTTGACGCTGTTTTGTTGGTAAGTTGGCGCAAGACCAAGCGTTATCTGCTCTTCTCGGATGAAATGCGCCTTATGGGATGGACAAACATAGAAACCGGCGAGGTAAAGAGTCCGTATTCCAATCTCGACCCCTCAAAGTGCCGTATGTATGCGTTTGCTGGTATACACGTGATATCGCCCCGACTGGTAAGATTGATGGACGAGATGCCCGACCGATTCGGTATCATCGACTTCTATCTTAAGGAATGTGCCACACACAATATCAAAGGTTATGTCAAGGACGACCTTAAGCTGATGGACATAGGCAAGCTTGACACTTTGGCACAGGCAGAAGAGTTCTTGAAAGAACTGTAGAAGCTTGAGGCAACTATCTATAAGACAAATAATAATTAATAACTAATAATTAAACAATAAAGTAATGCAACAGAAGATTATTATTCTTGATTTCGGTTCGCAGACTACGCAGCTTATCGGCCGCCGTGTTCGCGAGCTTGATACCTTCTGCGAGATTATGCCCTACAACAAGTTCCCAAAGGACGACCCCAGCGTGATTGGTGTTATCCTCAGCGGAAGTCCTTACTCGGTTCACGACAAGGAAGCCTTTAAGGTAGACTTGAGCCAGTTTGTGGGACGTATCCCGGTGCTTGGCATCTGCTACGGCGCACAGTTCATAAGCTACGCCAATGGTGGAAAGGTGGAGGCAGCCGACTCTCGTGAGTACGGACGTGCCAACCTTGAGCATTTCGACGCAGAGAACCCTCTGTTTAAGGGATTTGTTGAGAACTCGCAGGTTTGGATGAGCCATGGCGATACCATTACTGCTATTCCTGAAGATTATAAGTGCATAGCATCTACAGCAAATGTAAAGTATGCCGCTTACGCTTCAACAAAGCAGCCGGTATGGGCTGTACAGTTCCACCCAGAGGTGTTTCACTCGTTGCAGGGAACACAGCTTCTTAAGAACTTCGTGGTAGATATCTGCGGAAGCCGTCAGGACTGGAGCGCCGACTCGTTTGTTGAGACAACCGTAGCCGAACTTAAGGCTCAGTTGGGCGACGACAAGGTTATCCTTGGTTTGTCGGGAGGTGTAGACTCAAGCGTTGCAGCTGTATTGCTTAACAAGGCCATTGGCAGCAACCTTACATGTATCTTCGTTGACCACGGTATGTTGCGCAAGAACGAGTTCCGTGATGTTATGGAGGATTACAAGTGTCTTGGCTTGAACGTTATCGGTGTCGACGCATCAGAGAAATTCTTCAATGACTTGGCTGGTGTTACCGATCCAGAGAAAAAGCGTAAGATTATTGGT
>USCM01000297.1 GCA_900553155.1 uncultured Prevotella sp.
GCTGGCAGACTGGGTGGCGAGATTGTGTATGAAGGTCCTGTTGACGGCATTAAAGACATTGATGCAGATACTACACGCAGCCATACCGTGCGCTATCTACAAGGCATTGACAAGATTGCGGTGCCCTCTACCCGACGCCAATGGAATATGGCTATAGAGATAAAAGGGGCAAGAATGAACAACCTTCGCGGTTTGGACGTAAAGATTCCGCTCAACATATTGACTGTTGTTACGGGTGTCAGCGGCTCGGGCAAGTCGTCACTGATTAAGGGTATATTATATCCTGCACTGAAACGACACCTCAGCGAGGTTGCCGACCCACCCGGAGAACACTCTTCGCTTGAAGGCGACTGGCAGCAAGTGAAGCATGTTGAGTTTGTCGACCAGAACCCGATAGGCAAAAGCACACGCTCCAACCCGGCTACATACATCAAGGCATACGACTTGATACGCCAGCTTTATGCCGACCAACCACTTGCCAAGCAGGAAGGTTTCACCGCACAATACTTCTCGTTTAACGCCGAAGGAGGCAGATGCGAGGAGTGTAAGGGTGCCGGAGTGATAAATGTGGAGATGCAGTTTATGGCCGACCTTACATTGCAGTGCGAGGCTTGTCACGGCAAACGATTCAAGAAGGAGATTTTGGACGTATGCTTCCACGACAAGAACATATACGATGTGCTGAATATGACTGTGTCTGAGGCTATCGACTTCTTTACCCAATATGACGAGAAGCAAATAGCCACAAAGCTCAAACCATTGCAGGACGTAGGCTTGGGATATATCAAGCTCGGACAAAGCTCGTCCACATTGTCGGGTGGTGAGAATCAGCGCGTAAAGTTGGCCTACTTCATCGGACAAGAGCGTCAGGAGCCTACCTTGTTCATATTCGACGAGCCTACAACAGGTCTGCACTTCCACGACATCCATAAGTTATTGGTATCGTTCAACACACTTATAGACAAGGGACACTCTATCGTCGTGATTGAGCATAATATGGACATCATAAAGAATGGCGA
Source organism: uncultured Prevotella sp. (assembly GCA_900553155.1). Lineage (GTDB taxonomy): Bacteria > Bacteroidota > Bacteroidia > Bacteroidales > Bacteroidaceae > Prevotella. Next base: position 1,020 of record USCM01000297.1, read on the forward strand.
CTATATTATAGACCTTGGTCCGGAAGGTGGCGACAAGGGTGGCAACATTGTTGCAACCGGCACACCAGAAGAAATCGTTAAATGCAAGGAGAGCCTTACAGGCAAATACCTCAAAGACAAACTCAGCTTTAACGAATAGCAATTAGTAAAAGCATAAAAAATCCGCAACGCCTTGATTGGCATTGCGGATTTATTTTTATCAGGTCTTTACTTTATATAAAGACAACGTAGACTTATATTATTAGCAAACCTTACGTGAACCATCGCTGATTACAACGTCGATAACCTTAGGCTCCTTGCCATACTTGGCAAAGTACTTAGCCTTGGCGTCAGCGATAAACTTATCGTAAAGTTCTTCCTTTACGAGGTTGATTGTACAACCACCGAAGCCACCGCCCATAATACGGCTACCTGTTACACCATTCTCCTTGGCAATGTCGTTGAGGAAGTCGAGCTCCTCGCAAGATACCTCATACTCCTTGCTAAGACCTTCGTGAGTCTCGTACATCTTCTTGCCTACAGTCTCGTAGTCGCCTGCGTTAAGAGCATCGCAAACAGCAAGAACACGATCCTTCTCGCCAAGAACGAAGTGAGCGCGCTTGTAGTCTTCCTCGCCTACTTCTGCCTTAACCTCCTCAAGCTGCTCCCATGTGCAATCGCGCAATGTCTCGAAGTGAGCCTCCGGATGCTTTGCAGCGATGTGCTTAACAACATTCTCGCAGCTGTTGCGACGGTCGTTGTAAGGAGAACCGGCAAGCTCGTGCTTTACGCAAGAGTTCAACAGAACGAGTTTGTAGCCTACCGGACGGAATGGGAAGTACTCGAACTCGCGGCTGTTGCAGTCGAGACGCATCAAGCAACCTTCCTTGCCGAATACGCTTGCAAACTGGTCCATGATGCCACAGTTTACACCGCAGTAGTTGTGCTCGGTAGCCTGACCAGCAAGAACCATATCCCACTTGCTTACCTTGTTATCACCAAACAAGTCGTTCAGTGCAAAAGCGAAGCAGCTCTCAAGTGCAGCCGATGAAGACATACCAGCGCCAAGAGGCACATCACCAGCAAAGGCTGTGTTGAAACCCTTAACGTCTACGCCAAGCTTGCGCATCTCCTGAACCACACCATAGATATAGCGAGCCCAACTTGCACGTGGACCCTGTGGGTCGTCTACCTTGAACTCTACACGATCCTTCAAGTCGATTGAGTAGCACATCACTGTGTTGGTGCCATTAGGACGAACTTCAGCCATAATGCCCTTGTCAACAGCTCCGGGAAATACAAAACCACCATTATAGTCGGTATGCTCACCAATGAGATTGATACGGCCCGGAGAAGTATAGACGTTTCCTGTCTTTCCGTCGAAATGCTTGATGAAGCGGCTTCTTACAAATTCAATATCCATAATCAAAA
>USCM01000298.1 GCA_900553155.1 uncultured Prevotella sp.
CTGTGGAGCGCTATCGAGCAATGAAGGCGACTCGTTGACGTGCTCGCGCTGGCGCGGACGCAACGACTCGTCGGTAGGCTCGTCGCCCTCAACCACCTGTGTCTTCTTGTTCTCGCTATCTGTAACGATGCGGTACGACAGGTTTACACCCATGCCAAAGGTGCGTGTGAGCACCTTGCGCAACAAGTCGACATAGTTCTCCTCAAGATACTCGTACACGAAGGGGCTCGGTACGCGTAGCAATACCGTCTTCGACTCCTCGTTGAAGGACTCGAAAACGGTTCTCTTGAACCATGCGTTGTATTGTTGCTCGGATATGTTCTCGCGTATGAGCGCAAGACATTTGTCCCAAAGCTTATCAGGACTTAAATTCATTGGCTATTGGTGTATTACTTTATTTTACTTCTAACTATTAATTGATGAAATCCGACTGCAAAATTAGTAAATATTTTTGAGGTGAGCAAATTGTTGAATTTCTAACTTAACCGTTCTTGATATGTAACAGGCTTATTTCCCGACAGTTAGCTTTTTTTATGATTTCGTGAAACAACAACACCTCCTATCCTGTGTAAATGGCTGAAAAACAAGACTGTTAAAAGACAATGGCAAAGTGAGGAGGATTTTTGGTTGTTTTGTTACCTGTAACGTATCAGAAACAGGTGTTAAGACAGGGAAAACGGCTTCAACCCGTTGTTGAAGCCGTGAAACAATGCAATATCGTTATTTATACTAATTCTAATATAGCCTACTTGTCTTTCTTTCCGAAGATAGAGAAGTGTACATAACGCTTAGGGTGCTCTCTGAGGTTTACGAGCAGCGTGTCGGCACTACGCATTGTGGTGTTGAGGTTGTTGTAGAGCGAGGCGTCGTTCATAAGCAGCCCCAGTGTGTTGTCCTTGCTGTTGAGCTTGGCTGTAAGCTGTTGGACGTTGGCAATGGTCTGGTCTACCTGCTGCTTGGTAGACTGGAGGTCGAGCGCGGCAAGGTTGCCTGTAAGCTTGTCGGTATTGTCGAGCACGCTGTTGGCCTTTGCCATCATTGTAGGCACGTTGCGGTTGATCTGCTTCATGAGGGTGTTTAGCTCGGCAGACGATGTTGTGAGGTTGTCGGTGATGGTCTGCACGTTGTGCAACGACTGCGCCAGGGCTGGGTCGGCAAGCAGCGTGTTGACGCTTGTGAGGATGCTGTCGAGCTTGGGCAGCATCTTCTCTATAGCCGGTACCATAGCCGATGCCTTGTCAAGGACACCGCCATTAACCTCGCCAGTAATTGTTCCACCAGGCATCACACGCTCGCGTGGATTGTTGGCAAGCAGGAGGTTTATCTTGACATTGCCCATCATATCGCTTACAATCTCGGCAGACGAGCCTACCGGAATGCGCATTTCCTTGTCAAGAGCCACAACAACACGTGCCGGATGCTCACCCGAATAATCGTATATCACATCCTTAACGGTACCAACCTGATAGCCGTCTGCATATATCGGACTTGACGATGACAGACCGCTGATGTCCTTAAACTCGATGAAGTAGTCGCTGGTCGATGCAAAGATGTTGAGACCTTTCAGAAAGTTCATACCGAAAAACAACAGTACTGCGCCCAACATTACCTACAATAGGCTGATTATTAGTAATGGTAGCCCAACTGTCGTCCTTACCAAGGAAGTAAACAGGACCATCAAACTTATAGTGAGAACCATCCAGACGGAGGTCGATTTCCCAAGTCTGACCAATCAGCTTAGCCTTGTCAAACTTCACATTCTTTGCTACAGAAACCGGACGGATAGCCAATGCCTGATAAACAGGAGTGGAAGTGCGACGTGCTACATTCTGGTCGAAGCTATATGCCATGGCAAATCGGTTGTCGGTGGCATTGATAGAACCAGAGAGATAGTAACCGTTCAAGCCCTCACCGGAAACATTGCCCTGAGTACGGGTACCGGCTGCAGGCAAGAAGATAGAGTTACCATTAGGACCGGTAAACTTATAACCGGCTACATGATTCTCGGTATCCTCTACCCATTCTTTCTTACACTCTGTGAAAAGTTCCTCAAACTCATCGATGGTTGGCATGGTAACCCATGAACCATATACCTTATTGGCTACATCACGGTCGGTCTTGTAAATATCAGCAGAAGCATAATCGTCCAGATTGATAGATGTCTGGAAACCGGTCATATCACCAAATCCGAAGAGACCACCCAACTGCTTCTCATCAGAAGCACCTACATTATACTTAGCCCACTTGGTAGAAAGGCCCAAGTCTACGAGGTCAGTATCAGGATTGAAGTCAGCAGGAGCTGTTGTGAAGGTACGGTCTTCACCATATACAGTACCATTACCGAGGTCGAGATAGGCTGTATAGTGGTAAGTTGTATTAGGCAACAGACCCTCTGCCTTGATCTCGTAATTGTCGTTGATG
>USCM01000299.1 GCA_900553155.1 uncultured Prevotella sp.
AGTCGAACTCTACAACCGCCGCACGTCCCTCTCTGCGAGCCGACTTAACCAATGGACCCGATGGCACAACAGCCCTGCCATACGTCTTTGCCAAAGCCCAACGGCCAAGACGCTGTCCTATCTCGAGCTTATGTGTGGGATGTACGTTAAGCGAGTCGCCAAGATCGGACGACACAGCCATACCAGTATTGGGTATATTGCGCATCAGTTGCAGCTGACTGTTGCGGAACCACGTCCACGACGGTCGGTCGATGCTTGACAACTGAACATAATAGAACGGCATATCCGTACTCTTCCAATTATCCCTCCACGAGTCGACAAGGAGCTTGAAGAGCTGTTCGTGGGCCTCAACGTTGTGCGCGTTCGACTCTCCTTGATACCACACCACACCCTTTATGCCATATTGTTGCAGCGGCTCAATGCCACTCTCGTAGAGATAACACGGCTCGTAAGGATGACGTGTCAAGCGGTCTTTGCTTGCCGATATGTTCTTGGCGGCACGCTCTCTAACCCACGGCTGTACGAAGTCGTTGCTTAGCCAGTTGCGCAAGATAGCCGGAAAGCGTGTCTCAAGAGTGTTTCGGCTAATCCACGACTCGGTAGGCGAACCTCCAACAGCATTGCACACCAAACCTACAGGCACCTGCAAGCTGTCGCGCAGCATACGGCCAAAGTAATAGCCTACAGCCGAAAAGCGGCGTGCCGTCTCTGGTGTCGACTGTCTCCAAGTGGTAGAGGCATAATATTGAAGATGATTGAGCGAGTCGAGTGCCGACTCGGGCCATGCCACATTGTACGTCTCCCAATTAGGTTTCATATCATACAGACGCAAGTCGGGGTCGTCGGATAAGGGGATGTCGGCATTGGCTGATGCCGACTGACCAAGACGAAAAGCCATATTCGATTGTCCCGAACATAGCCACACTTCTCCAACAGCCACATTCTTGAACACCCGGCGCTGCTTGCCAGCCTCTATAGTAAGTGTAAGATTGCGTGCCGCCGACATTGCCGGCAAAACAACAGACCACTCTCCCCTATTGTTGGCTTTGCCTTCTGCCTTTATACCAGCAATGCTTACCCTTACTTTGCTGCCGGCATCAGCCTTGCCATGAATGTCGAGTGGCACATCACGCTGAAGCACCATATTGTCGGTATACAACTGCGACAGTTGCAGTCCGCCATAATTGCCCGTTATGCCACTGTACACTGTACGTGCCAACAGAGCCGCTCCTTCAGAATTAGGATGTATCGCGTCCGGCAACAGATTGGGATAAGGATACAATGGAGCATGAAAGTCGATAAGCTCCGAACCGCTTACCCTCGCCACCGTCTCTATGGCTTGCTGTATCTCGCCGTGCCAAAGCTTGGTGCCGGATATAAATCGTGGATGACGGTCGACTATCGGTGTCATCTTGGCAATGATGATACGTACCTTTGGATTGGCAAGACGCAACGAGTCGATAAGGGCAAGATAGTCGCCTACAAACTCGTCCCTGTAGTTTGGCCAATTACGTGGGTCGGTGTCGTTGATGCCAAGATGCACAACGGCAATGTCACCCTTAAAGCGCATGGCTTCTACAAACTCTTTCTGCGCAAAATATGGACGATGACCGTGCCTTAACAATGTGGCACCCGGCTTGCCGAAGTTGCCTACAATATACCCCTCGCCAAGCATCCGTTGCAACTGCACCGGATAAGAAAAGTGTTCGCGGTCGGCAATACCCGTACCATAGGTTATGCTATTGCCGACACACGCTACACGTATCTTGGCAGCAGGTTTCTTGCCTGCCGCCATCGATTGCGTCGTAAAAGCAAATGACGGCACGACGCAAGCCAGTGTTAGTATAATATTCTTTACTATCATTTGCTTCAATATTTTATGGTGGCACGTGATTTGTTTAGTGGTTTGTTTTAATTATGTTTGTTGTCAATCGCAAAAGTACAACTTTTAAACGACTTAACGAAGAAAATGCAAACTAAATCTTCACATAAATCTTCTTGGCATACAACAACCACCCCACGCTGCCCACTATCGCTGCTACCGCAAGTGCCGCAACAAACGACGACCAGCTGTTGTCGCCCATCACTCCGGCAAAAGTCCAATAGAAATAGTGCTTCAAAGGAACATCATATATCTTTATTTGATCTTGAGCTATACATATTAGCTCGCCAAGGACATAGCACACAAGCGGATTGACGCCGAAAATAAGTAACACGGTCTTTGGCATCTTACGGTTGTCAATATCCAAAATCATTGCAAAGAGCACTAACGTCAACAGCGACAAGCCACACGTCACAAACACAAATGAAGCCGACCATACCTTCTTGTTGATAGGCAGGAAGCTGTCGGCAAGCAGTCCGGCAAACAACATTAGTATACCCCACTGCGCCATATTAAGCACCTTGTCCTTTAGTGGCATG
>USCM01000300.1 GCA_900553155.1 uncultured Prevotella sp.
CATATGTCCAGTCACAAATATCTGACGACCACCACGAGCCATAACAATGCTCACACCACTTTCTGGCGATTCAGCCACAATCTCCAACTCCTTGTGCTTATCAATATCCTCGCGCCTAACCTCAGTATGTCTGCTATGAGGCATACTGAAATTGTCGTCAAAACCACGGAATAATGGTATCTGTGGCTGTAGCGTATATTGCTTGAAGATGCCAAACATCTTTTTGGACAGATGATATTTGGGGATTCCGTAATGATAGAACAACCCTGCCTGGGCTGCCCAACAGATGTACATAGTGCTCGTAACGTGTGTGTCTGCCCAAGCAAAGATCTTTGAGATTTCTTCCCAATATTCAACTTCCTCAAACTCAAGATGTTCTATTGGTGCCCCTGTGATGATCATACCATCAAACTTCTCCTTAGCCAACACGTCGAAATCCTTGTAGAACATCATCATGTGCTCTATCGGCGTGTTTTTGGATGTGTGGCTCTTGAGTTTCATAAAGTAAATCTCCATCTGCAATGGTGTGTTCGACAGCAGGCGCACGAGGTCGGTCTCTGTCGTTATCTTTAGGGGCATAAGGTTAAGAATGACGATGCGCAACGGACGTATATCCTGGCTTGTGGCTCGCGTGTTGTCCATCACAAATATGTTCTCCTTCTTAAGAAGGTTTATTGCAGGGAGTTTATCCGGTAATCTTAATGGCATAGTTTATATAATTCTTACTTGTTGTTTTCTTATTTCATTGTGCAAAGTTACACATTTATATTAGCATAGCACATATTTAAAATGGGAAAATAAGAGGCAACACACCTACCATTACCAATCCCATAATAATCTGCAGGGGCAAACCCACCTTGATGTAGTCCATAAAACTATAACCACCTGCCTGCATAACCAACGCATTTGGTGGAGTGGAGAATGGAGATGCAAAGCACATGCTGGCTCCAAGTGTTACGGCAAAGAGCATGGGGTAGGGGCTAACGCCTACAGTGGCTGCCGACGTTAGTGCTATTGGCGACATTAGCACAGCTGTCGCTGTGTTGCTGATAAACATCGTAAGGAGCGACGTGGTGAAGTAGACGCCTGCCAACAGGGCATAGGGGCTTGCTTGACCTAAATTGTCGGCCAGTAGGCTTGCCACCATTGCAGAGGCTCCAGTCTTTTCAAGTGCCACAGACATAGGCAGCATGGCAGCTATAAGCACTATACTCTCCCAGTTGATTGTTTTGTAGGCTGCTTCTACCGAGCGTATACAGCCAGTAATTACCATAAGAAGTCCGGCCATCATAACAGCCGTAACCGGAGCCACTGGTATAAAATCGAACACCATTGTCATAATCATAAGCAGCATTATGGCTGCAGCAAGCGGGGCCTTATAGTCGAGCGTAACGCGTGATGCCTCCTCTAATGGTTGTCCCATTACTAATATACCGTCTGCCACATCTGCAATGCGGGATATATTGGCCCACTTGCCCTGTATTAAGATTATGTCGCCCTGACGAAATTTCATATCTGCTATGCCTTCGGTGATGTAGCTGTCGCCACGACGAACGCCAAGTGCATTTACGTTATAAAGTCGGCGCAATCCTGTCTCCTTAAGTGTCTTGCCGCACAAGCGCGAATTGTGCATCAACACAACCTCAGCAATACCGATATCGTAAAAAGCCAATTCTTCGCTTGTCTTGTCAAGTTTCATATCAGTTGCGAATTTTGTAGCTTGCACAGGGTCGCCGCTAATGTACACAATATCGTTCTCTACAAGTTGTGTGTCTGGTCCGGCAAGACGTTGCTCTACTTCCTTCATCAGCGGAGAACGAGGCTGCTTTATACGGCGTACCTCAAGCACGGTCAGTCCATAGCGATGGTGAATGTCCAATTCTGCAAGAGTCTTCTCATTGGCAATCGATTGCTTTCCAACCGTAAATACCGATAGATTGCCCTTCAGATTGTATTCCTCCATAAGGTCGTCGAGCGATTTTCCTCGCTTTTTGCCTTGCTCGCTGTCGTGCCCTTGCTTACTACCATTAAGGAATCGCTTGCTTAGAGGTAACAATACAACGATGCCAACTATGATACACACAATTCCTACTGGCAGAAAACTAAAGAACTTCAACGGCTCGAATCCGTTCTCCGTTAAGGCTTCTTGTATAACAAGGTTGGGCGGTGTACCAATAAGAGTAAGCATACCTCCCATGCTGCTGGCAAAGGCAAGTGGCATAAGCAGTCGGCTTGCACGCATCTTTGCCTTCTGCGCCAAGCTTACCACTATTGGCATCATCAATGCCACCGTGCCCGTATTGCTAACAAAGGCACCAATAACGGCAGTAACCACCATCAGCAGCAAGAACAAACCCAACTCGCTATCACCTGCTAACGTCATAAGCTTGCCAGAGGCTTTCTTTGCAAGACCCGTT
>USCM01000301.1 GCA_900553155.1 uncultured Prevotella sp.
TTAGGTGGCGGGTGCAGGGGGCTACCTATCATTGACCTAACACTGATCTTAGCCAACATTTGCTGCATTTTTATTACTTTTGCACTTCACTAACTTAAACACATTTAAACAATGGCAATAACAAACGACAAAACAATGAAGATAGTAAATAATTCTTTCTATCTGTATGTGGCATTCATGCTATTAGACTTTATTCATCATATCTGTGTAATCCTAAAAATAACAGAACCTTCCCTAAGTGGTGGTTTTGCAGCCAAGAGGGTTGTTATGACATTGGCATTGGTGGTTATGTGGTGTTGCTTCAGGTCGTTATTAAACAAGAGCGAGCGATTCCTGCGTAATAGCAGTATGTTGCTAATAATTGGCAAGATAGCCAGTCTCGCTACGTGGTATTGGAGTGTTGCTGCCACCAACAAATGGATTGACAATGGGGCGGACCCGACTTACGATTTCCCCGTTTACATCCTCTATTCCACGTTGGCGATGGTTGTAATGATTATTTCTTTCGTTATAGGCATTCGATTGTTCCGCCATTATCACGGCGAGCTGCGTAGGCTTGGCTTGGCTCTTATTTTGAGCTTTGCAATGAGCATCTTTACTAATATTTCCCTGAGTTTATATGTAATGGTTGCTGGTGCGGACAGTACGAATGTAACGTTTAATAGTATAATCATCTCCGTAGGTAACACAGTCTTCCTGCTGTATGTTGCCTATACGCTGCGCAAAGCATGTATATGGCTACAGAGTAGATAGATTTTAGGGTCTATCGTGTGATAGTTCGATGATAGAAATGTGTTAGGTTGCCCTCGTTTTTAGCAACCTAACACTCTTGAATATCCGCTTATGCACAATAAGTTACGGGGATTTGTACCCCGAAAAAGTGATAGGTTGATTGGTTGCGAAAATAAAAAACTTATTTATAGGAGTGCGGCAAAGGCCTAATGACATTCCAACTAAGGCTTAATGACCGACCAATTAAGCCTTGATGACCGACCAATTAAGGCTTAATGACCGACCAATTAAGCCTTATTTGTCCCCCCGTCACAAAAAAGCCACGCCTTAAGCTCCGTCATGTAGAGATTTTTAGTAACTTTGTGGAATAATATACCATATACATACTATATTACAACAATTATACACAAGGAAACAACTACGATCCGCATGAAACCGGTATTAAAGAAAACGCTTAAGATAGTGGCGGCTCTCGTCGCCATACCCATCGTCATCGTCGTGCTGTTGGCGGTGCTGCTCTACGTGCCACCAGTGCAAAACTGGGCAGTAGACCAGGTGGCCCACTATGTGTCGTCGTCCACCCGTATGACCGTGAACGTCGACCGCGTGCGCCTGCGTTTTCCGCTCGACCTCGCCGTCTACGGATTGCGCGCCACACAGCCCAACGACTCGCTATACAACGTTACAGATACTATCGTCGATGCCCGCCAACTCAACGTCAGCGTGCGCTTGATGCCATTGCTCAAGAGCAACGTGGTGGTAGACCAGCTCGACTTCAACGATGTGCGCCTCAATACAGCCCAGTTTGTGCCCTCGGCACGTGTCAAGGGCAGTGTGGGCCGACTGCTGCTGCATAGCCGCAGCATAAACCTTGCCAAGGAAACCGTTAGCGTCGACAATGCCTCGCTTGCCGATGCACACCTCGACGTGGCGCTTAGCGACACCGTGCCAGAGGACACCACAAGTGCGCCCACACGCTGGCAGATAGCCGTGGGCAAGCTGTCCATCGAACGCTCGGACGTCAAGCTGCACATGCCGGGCGACACGCTGCGCATTGGCACCGGTTTCGAGCAGCTTAAGGCAGAGCGCGGCTTCTTCGACCTGCTGCGCGGAACCTATCGCCTCGACTTGCTGCAATGGCAGGGAGGAACACTTGCCTATGACGACCGCTATGCCAAACCGGTGGCCACAGGGTTCGACTTCAACCACATTGCCCTATCCGATATACAGTTGCGTCTCGACTCGTTGCTCTACGGCGACGGCAGCCTTGCCGTGCACCTGCGCCAGTGTGTCATGAAGGAGCGGTGCGGACTGACGCTCAAGGAGTTAAGTGGCAGAGTGAAGCTCGACACCACACACATCTCCTTGCCCGACCTGCGTATGCGCACACCCAAGTCGATGCTTACGGCACGTGTGGACATGGACTTCTCTACCTTTGCCCAAAACAATCCCGGCAAGATGCAGGTAGACCTCAAAGGCTATGTGGTAAAGAGCGATTTTGCGCCACTGTTGAGTGCCTTGCCTCCTGCCTTGCTGCGCAGCATGCCCGATACCCCGATAACGCTCAACGCTGATGTAGACGGCAATATGCGTGCGCTCAACATACGCCAGTTGGCCATCACTTACCCCACCGTGTTTGCCCTTAAGGCGCACGGCAAGGCTCAGAACCTTA
>USCM01000302.1 GCA_900553155.1 uncultured Prevotella sp.
GTTAGCGCTGGTGCAGGCATGATCGTTGCCATCTCGGGCGACATCCTCCGCATGCCTGGTCTCCCTCTTCATCCTCAGAGCGAGAATATCGATATCATAAACGGAGAAATCGAGGGCTTGGCATAATGTTTGTTTGTCCGCAAGGCTTGGCTAACCCAATTGTCCGATTAGTAGATAATCATCATATTTTTTTAAGACTCGTAGACCATTCCTGTAATGACCTGCGAGTCTTTTTTATTATCGGAAGTTGGTCGGATTTTAATCGGAAGGCTCCGTGTGCGACTATCCGTTTTCTGCATTTCGACTATACTCTTGGCGCCTTTCGAGTAGTCGTGTGAGCTCGTGCGGTCTGTCGCTATTGGTTTTCTGCAAAATTACAACATTCGGACAGCATATTTTCAGAATGTTATACCTTCGCATTTGAAAACCAACGAACTTATAAAATATGATACAGCTATGATTCCTAATACAAATAATGCAGCTATGATTCCTAATACAATACGTATGAAGCCAAGAAGTATTAACTTTTCAAAGTTAAGCTGCACTCGGGAATGAAAAAGAAAACTGCGTATTTCTTTTGTCATTCCACTCATTTGCATTAACTTTGCAACGAATTGCTTTTGCGACGGGCAAACGGCCATTTGCTATATAAAGTCGGGAGAGCATAATACAGGTGTACACACAATATGGAAATTAAGATAAAAGACGCCCTCCTTGCACAGGCTGCTCAAGAGGGCATGGATGAGTTTATAAAAGTTTTTGTGGATGCCATCCATGATGCTATTGGTGGCGAGCTTTCGGCAGAGACAATGCCTAAGCTTAATGCCGACCAGATTACGCTTCTGGCTTATTATTACTTGCGCGAAGAAGTGATGGATGGCGGATTTATCCAGCTCATACACAATGGTTTAGGCGGTTTTATATTCCTTAACCCTTTTGCTCGCGCCATTCGCGAGTGGGGACTGCCTACGCTGAGCCCTATCATCAACGGATGTCATAAGCTATACAAGAAATATCGTGAGGAGTTGGAGAAAGACTATACCGACGAGGAGTTTATGGCTTTGTTTGAGAAATATCCCGACTTTGATAAATACGACGACGCTTTCGTGGAAAGCGAAGAAGAATTTACCGAGGCTGTGGCTCGATATGTGGATGATAACATAGTTGAGTGAAGAATGAAGGGCGAATATTATGAATAAGAATGATTTGGAACTCCGTAAAAAGAGTCCTGTACAGATACGCAACAAGAAGGCTTCGTTTGAGTATACTTTTATCGATACTTACACGGCAGGCATACAGCTTACGGGTACCGAGATAAAGTCTATTCGCATGGGCAAGGCTTCGCTTGTTGACACCTATTGCTATATCATAAAGGGCGAAATGTGGATTAAAGGTATGAACATATCGCCTTATTTCTATGGTAGCTATGCCAACCACGAGGCTAAGCGCGACCGCAAGTTGCTACTTACAAAGCGCGAAATTCGCCATTTGTTTGAAGACACCAAGGCGCCTGGCTTCACCATTGTGCCTACGCTGGTGTTTATCGACGATCATGGCAGAGCAAAGGTAGACATAGCGCTATGCCGAGGCAAAAAGGAGTATGACAAACGACAGACTCTGAAGGCTAAGGAAGACAGAAGAGAAATGGATAGAGCGATAAAGAGGTTTTAAGTGAACAACACCACAACACATTTGATGAAGACAATTCGGGAACAAATAAAGCAGAAGATATTGATATTGGACGGAGCTCAGGGAACGATGATTCAGAGCTACGGACTTGGCGAGGCTGACTTTAGATGTAATGAACTGCCGGATACCGAATGCCAGCAAAAGGGCAACAACGATGTGCTGAACATCACACGTCCCGACGTGGTGATGGATATTCATCGCAAATATCTTGCTGCAGGCGCCGACATCATAGAGACAAACACTTTTTCGTCGCAACCTATTTCGCAAGCCGATTATCATCTGGAGGATTATAGCCGACAGATGGCACTCGTGGGTGCACAATTGGCTCGAAAGGCGGCAGACGAGTTTTCTACAGCCGAATGGCCACGATTTGTGGCAGGAAGCATTGGGCCGACCAACAAAACTTGCTCGTTGAGTCCCGACGTGTCGAATCCGGCTGCTCGCGACATCACCTACGATGAGATGCTGGAGGCTTACCTCCTGCAGGCTGATGCTTTGGCTGAGGGTGGGGTAGACGCATTCCTGATAGAAACCATCTTCGACACGCTAAACGCTAAGGCGGCTATTGAGGCTTGCCGAAGAGTGAATGAGGAGCGAGGATTGGCGCTGCCCGTGATGCTGAGCGTAACGGTGAGCGACCTTGCAGGCAGAACCCTAAGCGGTCAGACCCTCGACGGATTCTTGGCAAGCATCTCTTCGCTGAATATATTCT
>USCM01000303.1 GCA_900553155.1 uncultured Prevotella sp.
AACAACACCAGAAGGTTTTAAGATTAAAAATGTTGCAGCAATGATGTTTTGTGACCATCCTGAAAAGTTCTTCAAAATGACACAGGTCGAAATTGTTATCTTCCCAAATGGACGATTACAAGACCCTGACAACATCGTTGAGATAGCTCCTATCAAGGGTTGTGTGCCCAAAATGATTCGAGATACTATGAACTATCTCAAAACAAATATCATTTTAAAGAAGATTCATAAACCAGAGGATACCGAACGGTCTGTTGTTACATACAATTATCCTTATCAGGCTTTGGAAGAAGCTGTGGTTAATAGTTTGTACCACAGGGATTACTTAGAACGTGAACCTGTTGAGATTACTATTGAACCCGACAAAATAAGTATTCTCAATTTTGGCGGTCCTAACCATACTATATCTTCTAAGGCTATACGCGAAGCGCGTATGCTACGTTCTCGGCGTTATAACAATCGACGTTTGGGAGAATTCTTGAAAGAATTGGAGCTAACCGAGGGAAGAGCAACTGGAATCCCCACCATTCAACAAAAATTGAGAGAAAACGGATCGCCACGTGCAACAATAGAAACCGACGAAGAGCGAACTTTCTTCTTGATAGATATACCTTGCAATCCAAATTATATTGGTGTTCCTATTGGGAAAGATGACAAGAAAGATGACAAGAAAGATGACAAGAAAGACAGCAAGAAAGAACTGACTGATATTCAGCGTGTTATCGTATCTTTATTCTTGAAGAATGATATGATAACCATACCTGAGTTGGCAAGAAAGGCAGGTGTATCCGAAAGTAAAATATCACGCGAAATAAAGAAATTAAGAACAGACCTCGAAATTCTAAAACGCGAGGGAGGACGCAAAAATGGTCATTGGGTTATAAAAGAACATTAAAAATAACGTCAATTACATGCCACATTTACTGGACTATGTAATTGACGTTAATTGTTTATACCAACGACTCTACTTCTGATCTACAACCTCAACAATAGGGTTGCCAATGGATGCCGAAGGCGCCTCGATATTAAGCAGAGCGCATACGGTAGGAGCGGTGTCCACCATGTACGTAAGCTTGTGGGTCTTGCCCGGCTTGATGTGCCAACCCATAAACACCAGAGGGATGTGGGTGTCGGCATGAGACCATGAGCCGTGCTGCGCCCCAAAGTAGTCGTCCTTAACCTTGAAGCTGAAGTAGTCGGGACGAACCATGAGGGTGATGTCGCCAGTACGTCCACGATAGTAGCCGTTGACAACACGCTCGCGTATCCACTGCGGAACAGGAGCGATAGCCGCATTCTCGTTGTCGATGACGTAAGGGAATATCTCGCTCTTCTTAAACTCGTTGATGATGGCTGCCTTTACCTTGTCGTAGCAGAGGTTGTTCTGCGAAAGGAAGTCGCGGTTGATGTAGAGGCTGTAGTCCAACACCTTGTGGATGTACTTGCCCTCAACGCCAAACTGCTTAGACATAGCCACGTTTACTGTATCAATCTCAGCCTTGACGTCGGTATAACCACCAGGCAGCTTGTGAGCCTTCATGGTGTTGGGGTTGTGTGTGCCACCGTGGTCGGCTGAGAGGAAGAGCAGATAGCCGTCCTTGCCCACCTGATGGTCAAGAGCCTTGAAGAACTTCTTAAGGTCGCGGTCTAACGTGAGGAACACCTCCTCGTTCTCCTTGCCCGGCGAGAACCATGTGCCTGTGGTGTGCGATATGGCGTCGGTAGACGATATGCTGATGCAGAGCATGTCGGTTGTGCCGTTGTTGCCAAGCTTCTCTGCCTTCATAATGGTTTCGGCAAGGTCGAAGGTGGTGGTTACACCGGCAGGTATCGACTTAGGGTCGACGCCCGGCTTGATGCCTATATGCTTGTTGAACTTGGTGATATACTTGGGCAGCTTGTCCATATAATATGTACTTGTAACAAATCCTGCAATCGACTTGTCGTACCAATAGGCTCCGTTGGCAGAGTGGCCGGCAGGCAGAATGGAAGCACGATCCTTTAAGGCTACACCATATACCTTTGCCTTGAAGTTGGTAGCCTGGCGCAGCATGTCGCCAATGGTTGGGCTCAGCATATTGCGTGGCGACATAGCTCCGACCTTCGAATTGGAACCTACGGTCTGCTCGTTGTCGTCGTCGCAGCAATATACAAACTTGCCGTCCTTGTAGAAGGTGTTGCAAGCTATGCCGTGTGTGGCAGGACAAGCACCCGTATACATGCTGGCATGACCCACACCCGTAACGGTAGGCACATAGTTTATCATCTGGTTCTCGCAAGAGAAGCCCTCGTTGATAAGGCGCTTCAAACCGCCCTCGCCATACTTGTCGTAATAATAGTAGAGGTAGTCCCAACGCATCTGGTCGATAACAAGA
>USCM01000304.1 GCA_900553155.1 uncultured Prevotella sp.
CGCGTGCTCGGCGTCGATGAAGGCAGCTATACCGCCAGCCTTCTGCGACTCGGCAATGGCATGTATGGCAAGAGTGGTCTTACCCGACGACTCCGGACCATATATCTCTATGATGCGGCCCTTAGGATAGCCGCCTACACCGAGAGCCGCATCGAGGCCGATACTGCCCGTCGGTATCACCTCGACATTCTCTACCTGCTCGTCGCCGAGCTTCATGATAGAGCCTTTGCCGAAGTCTTTTTCTATCTTAGACATCGCTGCCTGGAGAGCCTTGAGCTTGCCCTCCTGTGCCAGCGACATTTCTTCAGTCTTTGCCATAAATGGAATTTTTGAGTTTTGAATTTTGAGTTTTGAGTTTTAAATTACAGTTCCAGGTCGCCGCCGAATATCTCGTGCCAAGGCAGACCCTGCTTGTTGAGCTGCTCCATGAATGGATCTGGATCAAACTCCTCAACGTTCCATACGCCCGGCTTGCGCCACAGACCCTTGAAGAACATCATTGCACCAATCATTGCAGGCACACCGGTAGTGTAGCTTACACCCTGCATGCCAGTCTCCTTGTATGCAGCCTCGTGCGAGCAGTTGTTGTATACGTAGTAGGTCTGTTCCTTGCCGTCCTTCAAGCCACGGATGCGGCAGCCTATAGAGGTCTGTCCGTCGTAGTTTTCGCCAAGGTCCTGCGGGTTAGGCAGCACAGCCTTGAGGAACTGCAGAGGCACGATGTTCACCTTAACCTTCTTTGTTGGGTCGTCGGTAAGCGGAGCCTCGTATGTAATCTCGTCGATGCGCGACATGCCGAGGTTCTGTATGCAGTCGAGATATGTAAGATACTGCTGACCGAAAGTCATCCAGAAGCGGGCGCGCTTGATGGTAGGATAGTTCTTTACAAGGCTCTCAATCTCCTCGTGGTGCAGCAGGTAGCTCTCCTTCGGACCTACCTCAGGGTATGTAAGAGGCTTGTGTATCTCGAGCGGAGCAGTCTCCACCCACTTGCCGTCTTCCCAGTAAAGACCCTTCTGTGTAATCTCGCGTATATTGATTTCGGGGTTGAAGTTTGTGGCAAAAGCCTTGTGGTGGTTGCCGGCGTTGCAGTCGACAATGTCAAGATACTGTATCTCGTCGAAGTGGTGCTTAGCTGCGTATGCAGTAAAGATGCTTGTAACACCCGGGTCGAAACCGCAACCAAGAATAGCTGTAAGGCCTGCATCCTCGAAGCGCTTCTTGTAAGCCCACTGCCAAGAGTACTCGAAGTGAGCCTCATCCTTAGGCTCGTAGTTGGCGGTGTCGAGATAAGAGCATCCGCAAGCAAGACAAGCCTCCATGATGGTAAGGTCCTGGTAAGGCAGAGCGAGGTTGATAACCAGCTCTGGCTTGTAGTCGTTGAAGAGAGCCTTGAGCTGCTCCACGTCGTCGGCGTCTACCTGTGCTGTCTTGATGTTAGGGTTGCCAATGGCCTCTACAATCTTGTCGCACTTAGCCTTTGTGCGGCTTGCAATCATAAAGTCGGTGAAAACGTCAGCATTCTGTGCAATCTTGAACGCTGCAACGGTAGCAACGCCACCGGCACCAATCATTAATACTTTTCCCATTGTTGTTTCTTTTGTTATAGTTGTTAATATATTCTTTTCGTTTTACTTGCCTACTTAAGCTCCTCGCCACGTATTCCGAGGGCGCTCATCAGTGAGAACCCGAGTATTTCCTGCTTAAAGTTTCCACCGTCCATAGGCTGCATGGCAAATAGCGTAACGCGCTTCTCCTCGTCGTCGATGTCGCGCAGAGCATGGCGCAGGGCATCCCACAGTGGCTTGTGCTCGGCGTTGGGCACAGCCATTACACGGTGTACATCCTTGTGGTTTACCACGGTTTGGAGGATGTCGAGAAAGAAGTCGTCGTGCTTTACCACCTCCTCAACGGGATAAGAGCTTATTATGAACTCGCCCAGCGAGTCCTTGAAAGCCATAGCGTTGAGGTTGCTCTCGTAAGAGCCGGGGTTGAAGTTGTCGAGCTGCTGCTTGTCCTTGGAGTGGATAAAGATAACCTGCGTCTCGCCGTCAGAGTCGCGTCCTTCGCGCATTCCGCCGTCAAGAGCGATGCAGTCTATCCACCGTGCCGTGTCAGCCTTGTTGATGCGGCGTCCAAGCATACGCTCAAAATTAACCGTAAGGTCGAAAGCCACCGAGTCGACATAGTCGCCGTCTACCAGTATAACGTTTCGGCTCCACTTGGTATTGTTAAATTCTTGTATGTCCATTATTATCGTTTCCGGTTGAACTTGTTTTTGTTTTTATCTGCCATCTGCAACCTTTCGGTGTCTTTGCGGCGTAATGCGTTAAGCCACAATCAGTTGGAAAGGTTGCAGATGGGTTG
>USCM01000305.1 GCA_900553155.1 uncultured Prevotella sp.
GGAGATGATGTCAAGCGACATCACCTTTACAAAGAGGTCCTGAAGCATATCTTCGGCTGCCATAACATCGTGGGTGTAGCTCAGAAGATAAAGCTTGAGGTCGTTGTAATACATCTTATATATAGATGCTACCACCTCGTAGGTCTGCTGATTGTTGTCATGTTGCATAATGAATAGGTTTTTACTGTTTGGTTTACGGTTGCAAAGATATAACCGTTTTCATTATGCAACAAGATTTTTAAGTCATAGCAAAGCCAATTCAATTTTCGCTATGTCCATTTCGTACAATACGCTCTATATCAATAAATTACAGTATAGTCCAACTAAATTAGACAAACCGCATAGGCATTGTTTAGGGCAAAGGACGTCATAGTTTTATGTTCAATTTCTTAAGATATTCGGTTGGTGTCATGCCCTCAACCCGGCGGAAGGTGCTGAAGAAGCTCGACTTCTTGAAGCCGCATTGCTCGCTAAGCGCTGTAAGCGTATAACGATGATACTCGCCAGCCGCTATAAGGCGCTTAAACTCGTCGAGACGATAGCGGTTGATAAACTCGTAGTAGTTGTCGCCCATATATAGGCTGAACACCTGCGACAGACGGCTTGACGACATATTGAGCTTGTCGGCAATGTCGCTCATCTTTAGTTCGGGGTTTGTGAACACCCTCTCTTCCTCGATATAAGCCTTCATTCGCTTGACAATGTCGGCACACTCTGCCTCGTCAATGCGCACACGGCTATACTTGGCAGGCTGGGCTACAGCATCGTTGACAGCCGGGCTTGACGCTGCCGACTGCTGCTCTACCATCTGCTGCATCTGCATCTCGGCATGCTGCTGTGCCTCCTCTGCCTCCATAAGGGCGCCCTCTATCTCTTCGCGCTCGTTAAGGAGTATCTTGGTGTTCTTGTGATAGCGGCGCCACAATAGCAGCAGCACTATAGCCACTATTAGGACAACAAACTCGATGATGGCAAGCACCGACGGCAGAACCACCACACTATAGGTAACGATTGTGCCCTCGGCTCCAGCAAGGCGCAGCTGCAAGCTATGCTCGCCAAGGAACAGATGGCTTATCTCTATGTCGGAGTCGTCCATAGCGTTGTGCCACTCGTCGTCACTGGACAAGCGCCACTGGTACATACGGCCGTTCTGACGGGCATAATCGAGAAGCACGGGGCGAAAGGAGAGCTTCTGCGACAGCACATTCCACGTTATATATATACAACGGCTGCGGTTTATCTTCTCCTCTATGTCGTAGCCCATAAGGTCGCCGCCCTTGCGCACATCGTATAGCGAGATGCCAAACTGCTTGCTCTTCTGCCATTGAGCCATAGCCTTGGCATCTGCCTGCACCAGTCCGTTGGACGTGCCAACCCACACATTGCCTTGAGCGTCGGTCTTAACGCCGCCCACATTGACAAACTGGCAGCGCAAACCCTCGCCGTAGCCAAAGAGCTGGAACGAAGAAAACTGGTAGTCGGTGCGGAAGAGTCCGTTGTCGGTGGCAAACCAGTAGTGGCCCTTAAGGTCGTCGAGGAAGGCATAGTTTATACCGCCAAGCAATACGGAGGGCTTCTTAAGCTCGCCAAAGCGCTTCATATCGACGTCGCTGTAGAACACAGACTGCTGGCGGTTGAACAGCAGCATGCCGTCGTGTCCACGAGATACCGAGAGGTTGGCTTGGCCATTGAAGAAGCCGTCGGGGAAATTGGCATTCTCAAACGTGCGCGTTGCGGCAACGTATAGCGACAGTCCCTCCGAGCCTATCCATCCATTGCCACGGTGGTCGAAGTAGATGCCCGTAACGCTGCCACGGCACAGGCGCGAGTTGTTCTCGGTATAATGGGCTACGGCTTTGCCCGTCTTGTCTACCACAAAGATGCCCTCGCCGCAACCAATCCACAACATCCCGTCCTTGCTTGTGGCAAACGAGGATATGGTGGTGGAGGCAAGCAACGGAGCCGATGCCACGGTGCTTACCTGCAACGTCTTGGGATCGAGCACGCGCAAGCCGGCATCATAGCTTGCTATATAATACTTGCCGCTATACTGATAGATATTGGTTATGATATGGGCACCGCCCAAGGCGCTTGACGGCACGTGGCTAACCTTATGGTTAAGCTCGTCGACAAGATACACGCCGTCTGTGGTGCCGATAACCTTCTCGCCGTTGCCTATATAGAACGAGCGCACGTTCATACCCTCTGTGCTAAACCCGCCCATTGTATAGGTACGGAAAAGGGGCCTGCTGTAGAAGCTGTATGCCAAGCCATAACGGAACAGTCCAAACCAGTTGGTGCCATACTCGGTGCGGCGATAGCAATAGACGGCGTCACTGCAAAGGCTATGAAGTCGGTCGGC
>USCM01000306.1 GCA_900553155.1 uncultured Prevotella sp.
GTGGCCGCGCACCTCGCGTGCCTCGCTAAGCTCTGCCTCAACCCAATAGTCGTCGGGAAGGTCGAGGGAGAGCACCGATGATACGAGGGTGTTAAGCTCGTAAAGGGATAGGGCGGGAATTGCAGTAGAGGTGTCGGCATTTGAATAATTCATCATTGCGTAGCGTTAGATCACACGAATCCCTGAGCCTTCAGCGCCTCCATCAGTCCCTTCGACAGTGCCTCATTATCCTTCTTGGTATATCGGCAGTCGGTATACACCTGCGCCAAGGTTTGCTTGTTGTTTATCCGCACAAACTCCTCGTTCTCTGGCAGAGCCTCCTTCTCGGCATAGAAGCGGTCGATGCTCTCCGGTGTATAGTCGGTATACGTCTCGTTGTGCATGATGGCGGCAAGCGGCAGACGGTCGGTAAGCGGCGGTTGCTCGTCGGGCCAACCAAGAGTGATGGTAGCCACCGGCATCACAAGACGCGGCAACTGCAGCGTGTCGATTATCATCTGAGGCATATATACCGTTGTGCCAAGGAAACAGCAGCCAAGCCCTTCCTCCTCGGCAAGGTTGCAGAAGGTCTGGCAGAAGAGCAAGGCGTCGGTGGCTGCGTTCTGGTAAGACAGCAAGTTGTCGTAACCCGGAGTGGCTTGGCGGTTGTCTGCCCAAGCCGTCATGCGACGAGTGTCGGCACAGAAGGTAAGGACAACAGGCGCCTGTGTAACCATAGGCTGATTGAAATGGGCCGGGGCAAGGCGCTGCTTCATCTCGTCAGAGCGAGTTACCACAACACTATAAAACTGTAGATTGCCCATTGTCTGGGTGCGCATGGCTTCCGTCAGGAGGCGGTTGAGCAACTCCTCGCTAACCTCACGCTTAGCGTAGCGGCGTATAGAGCGACGTGTATTGATTGTCTTCATATCGATTTGCTTTTACATTTATACTTTAATTATACTTGTTCAACTATTCTTTGGTTTTCTTGTCGACCACATACATACCAGTGAGAATGCATGCGGCACCCATCAGAAAGAATGGAGTAATCTTCTCGCCAAGCACCCAAGAGGCAAATATCATTGTCGTAATCGGATTGAAGTAGACCCAGGTTGTTGCCTTAACGGCTCCAAGTTTGGATATACACCAGTTCCATGTGAGGAAACAAACCATCGAGGCAAGACATCCCAAGAACAGCAGATTGCCAAGCACTACTGGCTGGATAAGCATTGACAAGGACGGAAAACCCGGCTTGACGAGATAATAAGGAAGTATGGTAAGCACTCCATAGAAAAACACCTTGCGTGTGATGAAAGCTGCACCGTAATGACCGGATGCCGACTTCATAAGCAACGAGTAAAACGCCCAACATATACATGCCGTGAAAGCAAGCGCATCGCCTGCCGGCGCAAGATGAAGCACAAAGCGTCCATTGAGCACAACCACAACCATACCCGCAAAGGCAAGAAGCGAGCCGAGCATCTGTATGGTGTTGATGCGCGCCGTGTCTTTATAGACAAGACGCACAAGCAGGGTGGCAAACAACGGACACGAGCACACTATGAGCGAGGTGTTGGTGGCGGTGGTGAAATTCATTGCCTCGTTCTCACTCAAGAAATACAACGACCCTCCGGTAATGCCAAGCAGCATCATCCTGGCCTCGTCCTTCAACGAACGGCAAAACATCCGCTTGTGATTGAAACAAAGCATCAAGACATAGGCTATCGAGAAACGAAGCGTAAATATCTGGGCGGGGGATATTCCGTTGAGCATCAATACCTTTGTAGAGACAAAGGTGGTGCCCCATATCGCAACGGTGACAAAAGCCACAAGATGATATAGATAGTTGCTTTCTTTTGACATACTTCTTATATATGTTTAGATTGCAAA
Organism: uncultured Prevotella sp.; assembly: GCA_900553155.1. Lineage (GTDB taxonomy): Bacteria > Bacteroidota > Bacteroidia > Bacteroidales > Bacteroidaceae > Prevotella. The sequence continues at coordinate 1,870 of USCM01000306.1, forward strand.
ATTAACGCTTTTTTCTGAAACTAAGCAAGCCATAGATTTATTATTCAGATTTAACTACACACAACGTAATATTTACGCGATTACATCGTTATAGAATAAATAAGGTAAAGACTACATAATAAAATGAAAGCAATGAAACACTGGAGACACATCCTCTTGACGACAACCACCATAATCTCTCTCGTCTTTTGCAGCAGCGAATCGGCATCGGCACAAACTGCAAATGATTATTGGTTGGCTGCAGACAAGGCACTGGCGGCTGGTGATACTGACAGTACCTTCTATTATCTCGATCTGCTCAGAAAGGGGTTCGGCAGACAATATGCATACGCTTACACAACTTTCTTAACAGAAGAAGACTACAGACCACTTCACAACGATGCACGATGGACGGCATTTATGGATTCCATGCGTATCTATAAGCATGAAGATGAGGATAAGAGAGAAATCGCTTATCCTAAGAAAGCGGTAGTGGAGGACACCAACG
>USCM01000307.1 GCA_900553155.1 uncultured Prevotella sp.
TCTACGCTTGTGTAACAGACGCTACTACAGGAAAGACTGCAGCCCTTTACAATAAAAACGGTGGTACATACGAATACTATGCTCAGCTCTATAAGTTAACAGCTGGTGATAAAATCACAGAGGCTGAGGCTGAAGCTGTGATTAATGCAACAGGTATGACTCTTGGTGGCAAGACCCTTAAAAAAGAAGGAACATACGCTACAGATGCACTTGATTCTCACTTCGTTGAAAAGATCGACGCAACAGATGCAACAGATGGTGTAGAAATAAGTGGTAAATTCTTCAAGTTCAAAGTTGATGCTGGTACATACGTATTTGCATACAAGAAAGGTGATGTAAAATCTTATAAGGTAATTGAGGTAAAGTAACCCCAGTCCCTTAATTATCCCCTAATTCATATAAACCGGATGGAGCATTTTTTGCTCCATCCGGTTATCCACAAATATCAATCACCTATATATAATAATGTATATCCGCATTCTTACCATAGTGGCATTAGCAATATGCTTATGGTCTTGCTCATCAGAGCAAGACGAACCTTTTGTGCCCGAATCTAAAGGCATAGCCTTTGGTGGCAACAACGGCAAATGGCAGGATGCGCAGACCACACGAGGTACAGACAACGGCCTCGAAACACTCTTCTCCTCGTTCCGCGTCTGGGGATACAAAACCACTTCAGACGTTACCTCCTTGTCGTCGTCACAGCTCGTGATGGACGGCTATAAGGTTGTTTTCACCCAGGGTAGCGCAGGCAACACCGCCTCCAACACAGCCGACTGGGAATACGTGGGCATCGCGAACCCTACGCTCCCCACTCCACAAACCATAAAATACTGGGACCATTCAGCCACAAGCTATCGCTTCTTTGGCTACAGTCCATTCCGTACCGACGTCACCGTCACCACCCCAACAACCGCTGAACCCAACGTCAGCCTCAGCTTTCCATTTGACTATTCCGATGTTGCCACCGCCACATCGACACCATACACAAGTCGTCTATGGCTTGCCACCCCATCTTCCGACGCCACATCAGCCGCTTACGGCTCGTGCGTCAAGCTTACCTTCGCCCCAATAATAGCCAAGGTGCGCTTCCGCTTTACCTACCCCGACGGCACAAAGAGCGTCACAATGAGGAACATACAGTTCGGCGACAGCCGCTTCCTTGACGACGCATCCAAGGCAGACACCCCTCTACGTGGCACCATCACAGCCACCTACCCCCTCACCGGCATACCGTCGAGCCAGCAGCCCGTCATCACAATGAAGCCAACGGCAGCCAATGCCACAGACAACATCATCCTCACCATACCCTACGAGGAAGCTGCAGACGCTGTACACATCCTCAAAGACCCCACCCTCTATCAAAAGTGGTACTACGTTCCGCCCCTTGCCAACATCCCCTACGAGCAGGGTGCTTACACCATAACCGCCAACATCAGCGGCAAGAAAGTGTCTGCCACCGTTCCCGCACAGTACATGCAGTGGAAGGCAGGCTGCCAATATACATACATCTTCAAACTGTCTGACGTTGGCGACAACATCACCTTCGCCGACCTGCAAGTGGAGCAATGGCTCCCAGGTGCCGACATCCAGAACGATGGCAACGGCACACACGACTGGTAAGAAACATATATATAATAAAAGCATGAAGCATCTCAGTTCCATAGCAGCTATTATCTACCTCGCAAGTCTCAGTGCTTGCGGTTCTTCCGACATGCCCGTTCAGCATGCCGACAGCTACGGCTACATCACCTTCTCGGCACAGTCGCAGAAGATACTCACCCGCACCAATCCCTACGAAGCATACAATCCCGAGCGTCATCCTGCCACGATGGGTGTCTTTGGCTATCAGGACAACGACGACGCCAACCCTATCTTCCATAACGAGACAGCCACATACAATGCCTCAACACAGAGCTGGCCTACGGCGACGCCTAAGCGATGGGCCGATTATCCCAACGCTTCCTCGTTCAGCTTCTTTGCATACATGCCTTATTCTGCCGCAGCTACGCTGACAAAGACCCTCGACGGCACCTGCACTATAGCCTTCCCATTCTCTATGGAGAACGCAACGGCGCCCGTAATATTCGACACTAAGGCAGCGCCCATTATCTGCGCTCTACCCATCAACAAGGCAGGAATAGATGTGGAGAATGTAGACCGCTTGGTCGACTTGAAGTTCGACCAGACCCTTACAGGCTATAACCTGTCCTTCCGACTCGATGCTAAGATGAACGCCATACGACATTTCCGCATACATAGCGTCTCGCTCTCGGGCTATCTCGCCACATCGTGTACCATCGCACGCTCTTACACATGGAACAACGGCACCAAAAGCTGGACAGCCTC
>USCM01000308.1 GCA_900553155.1 uncultured Prevotella sp.
CTTAACAAGGCCCTCTTCAAGACTCTGCCCGAACGCCATCACAACCTCATACCTCTCAATATGCAGGCTGTGGACGAGGGCATGAAGATTATTGAGCAGCTTCAGGCTGCCGAGTAAAACGAGTAAAAATAAAGAAATACTTAATTTTTTATAACTCTCTAATTATTCATAGGGGTGGGCTGCAGCGATGCACCCCACTTTTTTTTTAAGACTTCAAGAGCTTAATAAATGAGCAAACCTAAATCTTTAATCTGCCGATATGCCATTGCTGCAATGGCTCTCTTGGGCTTTACCTCACAACAAGCCGTTGCCTCAACTACCGACTATACCAAGTATGTCGACCCTTTTATAGGCAATGCCGACAACGGACATACGTTTCCTGGAGCCTGCCGCCCGTTCGGAATGATACAAACCAGTCCGGTTACGGGAGCTGTGGGTTGGCGCTATTGTGCCGAGTATGTATACAGCGACTCTATAATATGGGGGTTCACACAAGACCATCTCAACGGCACTGGATGTATGGATCTCGGCGACATTCTTGTTATGCCATCCACCGGCAAGCGCACACGCTCATGGGACGGATACCGCTCACGCTTCAACAAGGCACAAGAGATAGCCACACCCGGCTACTACTCTGTATACCTATCAGATGCCAAGGTCAAGGCAGAGCTTACCGCTTCGCCGCACGTGGCGTTCTACCGCTACACTTACAACAGCACCGACTCTACCTCTGTGCTTATCGACCTACAGCATGGTCCAGCCTGGAACGACAAGCAATACCACTCGCAAGTAAATGTTTGCGACACCCGTTGGGAGGATGCCTACACACTTGTTGGACATGTACAGAACACTGTATGGGTGAAGCAGGACTACTTCTTCGTACTTAAGTTTAACCGCCCCGTAGCAAGCCACATCAAGCTTGCAAAGGCTGCCGACACCGAGAAGGGACACCGCATCGTTGCCACTTTCGACGGTATTGGGCAGGGCGAACAGCTGCTTATGAAGGTAGCAATGTCGACTACAAGCATCGACGGAGCCAAGAAGAATCTCGCTGCCGAGGTGCCCCACTGGGATTTTGCAGCCGTCAAGAGGGCTGCCCACGACGAATGGAACACCTACCTCAAGCGCATCGACATCGATGGCACGGAGGAACAGAAGAAGAACTACTACACATCCTTCTACCACGCACTGATACAACCCAACCAGATAGCCGATGTGGACGGCATGTACCGCAACGCTGCCGACAAGATAGTAAAGGCAGAAACCGGACAGTTCTACTCCACCTTCTCTTGCTGGGACACCTATCGTGCAGCTCACCCGTTCTACACCATCGTTATGCCCGAACGCGTAGACGGTATGGTTAGCTCGCTCGTAGAGCAGGCAGAGGTGCAGGGTTTCCTGCCTATATGGGCTTTGTGGGGCAAGGAGAACTATTGCATGGTGGGCAACCACGCTGTGTCTATCGTTGCCGAAGCTTATCATAAGGGATTCCGTGGATTCGACGCTGAGCGCGCTTTCCAGGCAATAAAGAACACGCAGACCATTTCGCATAAGCTCAAGAGCTACTGGGAGACATACAACAAGTATGGCTATCTGCCTACAGATGTAGTAAAGTCGGAGTCGGTTTCGTCTTCACTCGAATCGATGTACGACGACTATTGCGCTGCCGACATGGCACGGCTTATGGGCAAGAAGCACGACCAACAGTACTTTACACGCCGCTCGCAGTTCTACAAGAATCTGTTTGACAAGTCTACCGGATTTATGCGCCCACGCCTTTCAGACGGTACCTGGAAGACTCCGTTCGACCCTAACAGCCTTGCACATGCCGAAAGCATAGGCGGCGACTATACCGAAGGCAACGCATGGCAGTATACTTGGCAGGTGCAGCACGACATACCAGGGCTCATAAAACTCTTTGGCGGCAAGGAGCCGTTCTTAAAAAAGCTCGACCAGTTCTTCTCGCTGCAACTTAAGAGCAACCTTGCCGACGTCACAGGACTAATAGGACAATATGCCCATGGCAACGAACCGTCGCACCATGTGGCTTACCTCTATACGTTGGCGGGCCGTCCTTGGCGCACACAGGAGCTGATACGCCAGATATTCGACACTCAGTATCGTCCTACCGTAGACGGTCTCTGCGGCAACGACGACTGCGGACAGATGTCGGCTTGGTATATGCTGTCGGCCATGGGCTTCTATCCCGTCAACCCCGTCAGCGCTCAGTATGTCTTTGGTGCTCCGCAGATAAAGAAGATTACTGTTCACCTGCAGAACGGCAAGACATTC
>USCM01000309.1 GCA_900553155.1 uncultured Prevotella sp.
TGGTTCTTCGACTCACATAATCTCAATAAGTATGCCGACAAGGACGACCTCGTCAAGATAACGAAGGCCGTCAACGGAGGCACCAACGGACTCGAACAACGACGTGCTTTCCTTGATAAGGCAAAGAGTGTCCTTCTTAAAAATTAAAAGCTATGAATATAAACGATAACGGGCAGCGCGAATGGTTGCGCTCAATACTCAGCGACTTCTATTGGTTTGTAGTGATAATGACCATCTGGATAGGTATTATTGTCTCCTGCACCAGCTGCTCATCACCTCGTCCCGTAGTCCTCGAACGCACCTATCACGACACGGTACATGTCAACAACCTTCGCCTTGACAGCATCTTTCAGCACGACTCCATCTACTTCGAGTCCATCGTCAAGGGCGACACTGTTTATCGTACTAAGGAGATTACCCGTTGGCGCGACCGTGTCTCTATCAAGCACGATACAATCTACGCTGTTAGAGAAAACAAGACTGAAATCCCCGTCCCGGTAGAACGTAAGCTACCTTTATGGAAGCAGCTTGTCGCGCCTCTGTATCCGATAGTCTTTATTATTATAATAGGTATAATAAGCATGATATGGCTTATACATAGAAAGAAATAACCTCATGGGAGTCCTCTTAAAATCTATACGCAAGATTCTCGTCGAACTTATCGACCGTATTGACAGTGGCGAATGTGCCACTACTGACGAGCAAGAACGCATGTTTCTCGACCTCTGCACGATGATTGCCGACAAGGACCGCCGTGTCTCCAAATACGAGGCTTGTCGTTATCTCAATATGTCACGCGCCAAGTTCGACCGTTATGTTGCTGATGGACGCATTCCTCGCGGACGTAAGACAGCCGGGTTTAAGGAACTTTCATGGAGTCTGTCTGAACTCGATTGTTGTAAGATTACATAATTTTATTGTTTTTATATAAGATTTTTCATATATCTTTGAGCCGTTCTGTTGTGAAACAGGACGGTTTTTTGTTTCCGTGAGCATCGTTCTCCTCATTTGAGCATTGTTAGGCTACTCTCTATATAACAAGTAAATTTGCATCAAGTCCCGACATTGGGGCGAAATTTAAATCTTACTATTATGTCTGAAACAAAAACTTACGTCTTCGGCAATGACGGACAGTGTGGTGGTGGCAGCATGATGAGCATGTTAGCTCCTCTTCTTCAACAGCGAGGTCTCGACCCTAATCTTCTGTTGGCAATGAATCGTGGTGGAGGCTTCGGTAACGGCGAAGGCTCTTGGTTCATTTGGCTCTTGTTTATCCTTTGCTTCTGTGGCTGGGGTGGTAACGGATTCGGTTTCGGTGGCAACGGTCGTGGAAACATTGCCAACGAAATTAACAACGACTACGGGCGTTCTCTTCTTATGGATGCCATCGGTGGCAACCGCAACGCTCTGTCTAATCTCGCTACTCAGCTCAACTGCACCGAAGGACAGATTCAGTCGGCTATCTCGGCTCTCACCTCACAGGTTCAGTCTGTAGGCAATCAGGTGGGTATGTCTGGCATGCAGACTATCAACGCTCTACAGCAGGGCAATATGCAGATTGCTCAGCAGCTTGCTAACTGTTGCTGCGAGAATCGTCTTGCCACCTGCCAGCAAACCAATACTCTCCAGGCCGCCATCAACAACGTGGCTAACGGACAGGAGCGTGGCTTTGCTAACGTGGCTTACGAGACCCAGCGTCAGACTTGTGACTTGCACAACGCTATCAAGGATAGCACACAGACCATTGTCAACGGTCAGCAGCAGGCTGTCATGCGCGAGCTTCAGAACAAGATTGACTCGCTTCGCGAAGAGAACTCTACGTTTAAGTCGTCTGCAATGACTTCGCAGATTGTCGGTCAGGCTCTCGCTCCCGTCAATTCTGTTCTTGCTGGCTTGCAGAAGGAGGTAAATGCAATCAAGTGTGCCCAGCCTAACACCGTGACAGTACCTTATCAGCCGTTTGTTACTGTCCCCAACTGTGTCGCAGCTCAGTACGGCCTTTACGCCAACGCCAACGCTAACGGCTTTTGGGGTTAATGAGAAAGGAGGGTTCTATATGATACCTATTTGGAATTATCCCTTCTCATGGGTCAACCGTCGTGGTTCCGCTGCAGTAGCTTCCACTGCAGTAGCGGTCTCTGCTACAGCTGTCACGTTCTCCTTCCGCAACCATGCTTTTGCATCGGCCAACTATCGCGGAACGGTCTTCGTTAAGCTGGCTCAGGCTATCCCTGCGGCAACCACTGGCACGCTCCCTATTCTCTTCGAGACC
>USCM01000310.1 GCA_900553155.1 uncultured Prevotella sp.
TACTGGCAGCGGATATGCCGGCGACGACTATGTACAGGATACCAAGGTGGGCCGCGACTGGCGTTGGAAACTATTTATGAAGGCTCCTAACGAGTACATCTTCTCCAACACCAAGGACCAGGTGCCCAATCCGCCAAGAGTCTATTCATCAAGCATGAAGTTTCGTTGCTCTACTGGTTATATGAAGAGCAAGGCGTTTTCAAAGGACGGTCTTGACAACGGAACCAATAAGGACGAGACTGCTTCTATCATATTCCGTGCTTCAGAAGCCTACCTTATATATTTGGAGGCTGCATGGGAGATGTATGGCGACGCTCTTGATGTCGCTGCATGGAAGTATTGGAAGGCTTTGCGCTCCCGTGCAGGCATCGATGTAGACCCACAGGTAACGATTGATGCAACCGACCTTGACAAGGAAGAGACTACAAGTCACGACTTTGCTCTCTATTCGGCAGGCAGCCGCATTACGTCAAAGGTACTGTACAACATTCGCCGCGAACGTCGCTGCGAGCTTATAAGCGAGGGATTCCGTATGGACGACCTCATCCGTTGGCGCTCGCTCGACCAGCTGGCTAAGCACTCGTACTTCCTTCATGGATGTAAGATATTCGGTCCGATGCAGTCGCTTTATAAGGCAAGCAACTTGAAGTACGACCAGGCGGACGACTCGAAGAACAATGTTTCGTCGCCAGATGATACAAAGGGCGCACTGAATGGTGACGCTCGCTATCTGTCGATGTTCCGTACAAGCAAGAATGGCGAGTTCTACAATGCAGGTATGACATGGCGTCAGGCTCATTATCTGTATCCGATAGCTGTAAACCACTTCCTGGAATCGTCAAAGGATGGAGCTACAATAGAGACGTCAACTATATACCAGAACCCTGGTTATAGCACAGTGGCTGACACTCCTGCCGAAAAGGACAAGTAATTAATAACCTTATAACAATAATAATAACTCTTTTAAAAAACAAGTAGTATGAAAAAGAATCTATTACTCATTGCATTGTTTGTGGCAAGTGCCACATCAACTTTCGCACAGACAAATCTTGTAGTCAATGGTGACTTCGAGGACGTAAAGAATCTTCAGTTTGACGAGTATGCGCCGGAGGATGGTATGTCGCGTGTGCTGGAAATACCAGGATGGGACAAGAATACAGGCGACAAGAACGCTACCGATTGTACAAACGGCTTTGACGGCTTGAACAAATGGAATGTTGCTGCCAACATTATCGAGCAGGAGCCAGACGGCGATATGATTAAGGAAGGCAATACTCACTTCCTGCATCTTGAGCGTTACCCATACAATGGATGGGCAACTGGCGAGTTGAAGCAAACCATCAAGGGACTCGTGGTTGGTCATAAGTACAAGTTCTCTATGCTGTACCGTTTCAATTTGGGCGAATTTAGCGGCGATGCCCCAATGGCTGGCTTTGAGGTTGTGGCTTTTGCAGACAACAAGGAAGGCAAGAAAATTAAGTATGAGGAAAATCTTGAGGAAACTACCAACTGGACTGCCGTTAGCGAGGAGTTCACAGCAAGCACTGACGGTGTGGTTGTAAAGGTTTCGCTCACCAATCCTTGGCGCGATGAGATATGGAACAGCCACGTATGGGCCGACTTTGACGAGGTGTCGCTTGTCGATCTTGACAGTGCTACTGGCATAAACAACATCAGTACCTCGACAGTTGACAAGGACTCATACTATACACTTGATGGTGTGAAGGTGGCGCAGCCCACTAAGAAGGGTGTCTATGTACATAATGGCAAGAAGATTGTAAAATAATAGAATTGTAAGGACCGGGAGTGTTATCCCGGTTCTTTAAAGCTATAAACAACAGTTGAGATGAATAGATTTTTTATTACATCCATGGCTCTTTTGGCATCACTTGGCGGTTTTGCGCAAGAGTCGAAGGTAGATATAGAGAATGCTTATAAGAGCGAAGGCTACAAACTGGTGTTTCATGACGAGTTTGACAAGGATGGCACTCCCGACCCTAACTATTGGACTTTCGAGGAAGGATACAAGCGCAACAACGAGGCTCAGTATTATACTAAGGATAATACATGGTGTGAGAATGGCCATTTGGTGATTGAGGCTCGTAAGGAAGACCGTACCGACGCTCATGGCAAAACCTATCATTACACTTCCTCAAGCATGATATCGCGAGGTAAGAAGACGGGCAACTACATCAGCGCATGGAAGTATGGACGTTTTGAGGTGAAGGCTAAGATACCATCGTTTATGGGATGCTGG
>USCM01000311.1 GCA_900553155.1 uncultured Prevotella sp.
AGGTGCTTGCAACGGCATGTCGTACATTAGCAGGCAACCGCGTCGCGCACGTGTGTCTAACATCGACTATCTGGCGCGCTACGACTATATTGGCTTGCACCATCTCGTCACACAGGGTTGCATCTTCGACCGAAAACTGTTGTACGACAAGTTTCCAAATGAGTATATACCTTTCGACTTCGACACCTTCTTTAATAATGAGGCTACATTCGAGATGGTTACGACCAATTGTCTTACCGGTCGTGCCGAGTATTTGCAGGAGCGTCACGACCGTCAGCGTGCGCTTGATGTGGTTAGGGCGTCAAGCTCGTTGCCATATGTCAGCAAGATTGTAATGGTGGATGGTGTGCCAATGCTCGATGGCGGCATCGTGGACAGCATTCCGGTGATGCGTGCTATAGAGACGGGGCATAAGAACAATGTGCTTATCCTTACCCGCAACAAGGGTTGGCGCAATACGGGGCGCGACCATAAGATTCCTAAGTTTGTATACAAGAAGTACCCTCGTCTGCGTGTTGTGCTTAGCCGACGACTTGAGGCATACAACCGACAGCTCGATATGATTGACCGAATGGAAGAGGATGGTAGCGTGGTGTGCATACGTCCGGAGCGCCCTATGGAGGTGACACGTATGGAGAAAGACACAGACAAGCTCGAACGTCTGTATGAGGAGGGATTCAGACTTGGCGAGGAGTTTTGCTTGCGGCTTAACAACAATCAAGCGCAATTGTACGTATAATCATCATTAATTGCATATTCGTATAATTGTCGTTAATGTTTTTATTTCTCAAGAAGGTCGGGGCGCAAGCGTTGTGTGCGTTCCATGGCTTGCTCCATCTCCCAGTTCTTTATCTTTGCCTCGTTGCCGCTAAGCAATATCTCAGGCACCTTCCATCCCTTATAGTCGGCAGGGCGTGTGTAGATGGGGGCAGACAGCATATCGTCCTGGAAGCAATCGCTTAGGGCACTCTGCTCGTCGCCAATAACACCAGGTACAATACGTACAATGGCATCAGCCATAACGGCAGCGGCAAGCTCGCCACCGGTAAGAACGTAGTCGCCGATAGAAATCTCGCGAGTGATAAGGTGGTCGCGCACACGCTGGTCTATACCTTTATAATGTCCGCAGAGTATGATGATGTTGCCCTTCATCGAAAGGTCGTTGGCAATATGCTGGTCAAACTTCTCGCCGTCTGGCGATGTGAATATCACCTCGTCGTAGTCGCGTTCGGCCTTCAAGGCAGATATGCAGCGGTCGATAGGCTCGCATTGCATCACCATACCGGCAAATCCACCGTATGGATAATCGTCTACACGGCGCCATTTGTCGGCCGAATAATCGCGCAAGTTGTGTAGATGAATCTCGGCGAGACCCTTCTTCTGAGCGCGTGCAAGTATTGATTCGTTTATAAAGCCCTCAAGCATTTCGGGCAATACGGTTATAATATCTATTCTCATAGGTGCAAAATTACATAATTTCGGCCATTCGGCAAAGAAAACAATAAAATAACCACGTTTATTTTTGTGCAGTCTTTTTATTTAGTTATCTTTGCACCAACTTTGATAAAAAAACTAATTTGTTATGGTTAAAATCACATTTCCTGATGGCTCGGTTCGTGAGTACGAACAGGGCGTGACGGGGTTACAAATCGCCGAGAGCATTTCGCCGGCTCTCGCTCGCAACGTTGTATCTTGCGGAGTTAATGGCGAAACAGTGGAGCTTAACCGTCCTATCAACGAGGATGCAACTATCGCCCTTTACAGATTTGAGGACGAAGAGGGTAAGCACACATTCTGGCACACATCTGCCCACCTTCTTGCCGAGGCTCTTAAGGAGCTTTATCCTGGCATACAGTTCGGATTTGGTCCGGCTGTGGAAAATGGTTTCTTCTACGACGTTATGCCTAAGGAGGGCGACGTCATCTCCGAGAACGACTTCCCGAAGATTGAGGCTAAGATGAAGGAACTTGCCAAGAAGAACGAGCCAGTTGTTCGTCGTGAGGTTCCTAAGGCTGAGGCTTTGGCCGAATTCAAGGCTGATGGTCAGGCTTACAAGTGTGAGCACATTGAGCAGGATCTTGAGGATGGCTCAATTTCTACATACACTCAGGGCAACTTTACCGACCTTTGCCGTGGCCCGCACCTTATGAGCACTGGTGCTATCAAGGCTGTTAAGATTACAAGTGTGGCTGGTGCTTTCTGGCGCGGAGACGCTAAGCGCGACCAGATGACACGTATCTATGGCATCTCTTT
>USCM01000312.1 GCA_900553155.1 uncultured Prevotella sp.
GATATGGGTCTACCACGAAAGCCCACCGTAGGTCACCCGTCTTATAGTCGGCAAGACAACTGAATGCCGATGCGGCATTATAGCTCTCGCGCAACCAACGCTCGTTGCCAGTAAGAAGATAGGCATAATAGGTGGCATAAGCACGCCAACCGCTCCATCCGTGAGGCGAGTTGAACATATTGGGCAACATCTGCACGTCATACTGTGCCTCCCAATAACGCATTGTTCCGCCACGTCTGCGTGCATCGGGAACACGAAGTTGTGTTAGGCAATCGTGACTGTTAAGAATCTTCAACATCGCATTGCAGTACTTACGGCGTACGTTGTCATCGTTCTGCATAAGAGCAAGCATACCTATCTGCAGTGCCGAACAAGATATCATACCATCCTCAAATGTAAGCTCGCCCTCCGTCTCAAAGTCGCCGTCGGCACCTACAAGCTGGTCAATGGCACGCTTAGCCGACTCGTAATGCTTGGCAGCCTTGTCTGCCCAGAACTTGTCGGTAGCACCGAGACGCTTCTCGACAAGTGCAAGCTCAAGTATGCTCTTTGCCACATATATCACACTTGTATATACAGTGTTGCGATTGACGTAGGCTCCGTCCTTGCGCTGGTTGTTGTTTACAAGCCAGTCGGCAAGCTGCGAGGCATGACGCAGGTCGGCAAGGTTGCCGTATGCCTCATACTTGTCTACAAGCATACCTATCGTTCCGGACGTGTTCTGTATACGGCTCTTATGAAACTTTGGCTCAACCGACACCGTGTCGTGCAGAAGTGTATAGAGATAGTCGAAGCGTTGGCTCAACTTTGCATCGAGCTTAGGCTCCTTGAAGTATTTGGCTGCAATAAACGAAGAGTGGAAACCATACCAACTCTCTATATGGGATGTTGCCTTTTGATGATACTTCAAGGCTCCCTCTCGTGCTCGTTCCATAGCCCACTGCCACGACTTGGGTCTGACAAGCATACCGGTCAGTGTGCGTCCCTCGACAATTGCCTTTACATCATATTGTCCCGGCTCCGGCAATACGCAAGCGTAGATATTGCGTCCGCCACTTGTACGTTGGGTTAGCCGTATCGTTTTGCCGTCGGTACCAACAACACTAACCTCTGGCTTTGATCCATAGACAGCAAACTCCACCTTGCCGTTGGCATCGCAAGCCGTATTTGGCATTTCGAGCATTGGCATTGCAGTAAGCTTGTGCATAGTACGCTCATAGTCGTTAAGCGATGCAATGTTTACAAAAGCCACTGTCCACGTGCGTGTCTCGCCGTCCTTCAGCATCCATTGGTTCTGCGGATTGTGTGCCGGCAATGGCAATGCATTCATAAGGTCGATATTGAGCGACTCTATGCGATGTCCCATAAACCAGAATGGTGGCGGGTCTTGATAGCCCAAGTTATAGTCTACACTCCATGAAGCCACGGCATCGGGCGACACTATACCTAATACGCTGCCGCCCGGTGTCTGCATATATCCATAGAAGTGGCTGCGCTCATTGCGCATAAGTGTAGGAAAGAACTTGTGGTTCCACTCGGGATACTTCTCCATATATGTATCTATACCGAGTTTCAAGCCAGCCTTTACCGGTTGGAATGGTGTGTGGCTGCGGTTGCGCATAGTTATGCGTATTGCAGGAAGATTGCGCCACTTGGTATACTGCAACTCGCAGTTGATGCCGTCAATATCTGCCGCATAGGTATATCTGCCGTCAGGATGCCATTGTGCCACAACATCGTCAGAACCCGTATTGACGTAGAAGGAAGGTCCCGGCTTGCCTCGTCCTATGAAGAAAGGGATGGTGTCGTTGCCTGCCTTGCCTTCAAATACGATGCGCTCTATATGTCCTTCGGTAGATATTTGGCAGTCCCAGTTGTTGCCACGCAGATGTGTTGTCTGCGCAGTGGCTGTGGTTGCTAAACCTGCAAAAATTGCGAATAATATCGATTGGATAGTTTTGTTGTTCATCGAGACAATAATAGATAGGTTTAAGTTGCTGTAAAGTTACAGTTTTATTTACATAGTTATAAAATTAATGGAGAGTTTTTTAGGCTCTCCATTAATCATCATCTATTTAACAAACCCCTATTAGTATTTAGGATTCTGAGCAATCTTACCCTTGCTCTCGTCGATAACCGACTGCGGCAGAGGCATAACATTCATATAATCCTGAGCTGTTGTAGAGCCCTTGTATTTCTTTGCATATTCGATGTACTTGCCATAACGAATAAGGTCGGTACGGCGAGCGC
>USCM01000313.1 GCA_900553155.1 uncultured Prevotella sp.
AAGCCAAGCCGTAACGCCATCTGCCTTGTGCTTGCCCTTAACGATAGAGGCAAAAGCACGGAAGTCTTCAATACGTCCATTGGTACAAGCGCCAAGGAAAACGTAGTCGACTTTGTGTCCGAGGAGCTTCTCGCCCGGCTCGAAGCCCATATACTTAAGGCTCTTCTTGAACGAAGCCTGACCCTCCTCGTCTATAGTGTCGAGTGTAGGTATGCTCTCAGTGATGCCAATGCCCATACCTGGGTTGGTGCCGTATGTGATGCGTGGCTCTATGTCGGCAGCATCAAAGGTAAGCTCTTTGTCGAATACGGCATCGTCGCCACTCTTCAATGTCTTCCAATAAGCAACAGCCTTATCCCATGCCTCTCCCTTTGGAGCATACTCGCGACCCTTGATATAAGCAAATGTCGTTTCGTCTGGAGCTACAAATCCGCCACGCGCTCCCATCTCGATAGAGAGGTTGCAGAGGGTGAGACGACCCTCCATAGACATATCGCGAACCACATCGCCAGCATACTCTACAAAGTAGCCTGTAGCTCCAGATGTTGTGAGCTGGCTCATAAGGTACAGAGCCACATCCTTTGCTGTAACGCCCTTGCCAAGCTTGCCGTTGATGTTGATGCGCATCGACTTAGGCTTGCTCTGAAGGATGCACTGCGAGGCCATAACCATCTCGACCTCTGAGGTACCGATACCGAAAGCCACGGCTCCCATTGCTCCGTGTGTAGAGGTGTGCGAGTCGCCACAAACGATAGTCATACCAGGCAGCGAGAGTCCCTTCTCCGGACCTACAACGTGGATAATGCCGTTGTCCTTAGAGTTCATGGCAAAATGAGTGACACCAAAATCGGCAGCATTCTTGGCGAGTGTGTCTACCTGACGCTTTGACACAGGGTCCTCAATGGGCTTGTCCTGATCGTGTGTAGGTGTGTTATGGTCGGGCATACAGAATATATGGTCGGGACGAAACATCTTGAGTCCGCGGGCTCGCATACCGGCAAAAGCCTGCGGCGATGTAACCTCGTGACAGTAGAGGCGGTCAATGTAAAGTTGTGTGGGACCATCCTTGACAGTCTGCACGACATGCTTGTCCCAGATCTTATCAAATAGCGTATTCATTGTATTGTATATTTGTTAAATTGATATTGTTTTTCTGTTCTACTTAACACGAAACTTATTGATACAGTCGATGTATGCTTCTACCGATGCCGATACGATATCGGTGTTAGCGCCAAATCCGTAATAGACGCTTCCGTCGTATTCTACCTGCATGTGTACCTTGCCCACATCGTCTGGGCCTTTGGAGATGGCTTGAATGGTAAACTCTTTAAGCGTCATCTGCTTCTGTATAATCTTCTTCAATGCCTTGATTGCAGCATCTACCGGGCCATTGCCTGTTGATGCTTCCTCAAACTTCTGACCCGAAATGTCAAGCCCGATACTTGCAACGCTCTTAACACCAAGACCAGTTGTAACCTGCAAGAAGTCGAGCTTAACGGCATGAGCCTCCTTGGCATCTGCACCAGCGAGCATCAGTATATCGTCGTCGTTTACCTCCTTCTTGCGGTCGGCAAGCTTAAGGAACTGCTTGTATATGGCATCTATCTTAGCCTCGTCATCAATGTTGACACCAAGAACGCTGAGTCGGTACTTAAGCGCTGCACGTCCCGAACGAGCCGTAAGAACGATAGAACCGCTGTCAAGACCAACGTCCTTCGGGTCGATAATCTCGTAAGTGCTTACGTTTTTCAGCACTCCGTCCTGGTGTATTCCACTTGAATGGGCGAAGGCGTTGCGACCAACAATGGCCTTATTGGGCTGCACTGGCATATTCATCAGGCTCGAAACCATACGGCTTGTAGGACAAATCTTGGTGGTGTTGATGTTGGTGTCGATGCCAATATTGTTGTGACACTTCAGAATCATGGCTATCTCCTCAAGCGATGTGTTGCCTGCACGCTCGCCAATGCCATTGATGGTAACTTCCACCTGACGCGCTCCGTTGATAACGCCACTAAAGGTATTGGCTGTGGCAAGTCCGAGGTCGTTGTGACAATGGGTTGAGATAATAGCCTTGTCGATATTGTCGACGTGCTCCACAAGATACTTAATCTTGGCTCCATACTCCTCCGGCAGACAATAGCCGGTGGTGTCGGGGATGTTCACAACCGTAGCGCCAGCCTTAATAACTGCTTCTACTACACGTGCCAGATACTCGTTGTCGGTACG
>USCM01000314.1 GCA_900553155.1 uncultured Prevotella sp.
CAGAGCCTGCGCGGCGACATATACGAGCACTACCTGCAGCAACTTACGGCGCAAGGCATGACATACCCTTGCTACTGCACACGTGCCGACATTCTTGCCACACAGGCACCGCACGAGAGCGACGGCAGGGTGGTGTACAAGGGCACGTGCCGCAATCTGCCGCCCGGCACACACAGCGGTCCTGCCGCCATACGTATGAAGGTGCCGCCACAGGGCGAAGGAGTGGTTAGCTTTACCGACGCCCATTATGGCACGCATACAGTAGACCTTACCGCTCAGTGTGGCGACTTTATCGTGCGCCGCAAGGACGGAGCGTGGGCTTATCAGCTTGCGGTGGTGGTAGACGACGCCCTGATGGGCATCAACGAGGTGGTGCGTGGGCGCGACCTTCTGCTCTCGTCGCCGCAGCAGATATACCTGGCGCAGCAGCTTGGCTTTGCATCTCCAAGCTTTATACATCTGCCCTTGCTGTGCAATACAGCCGGGCAGCGATTGTCAAAGCGCGACCAGAGTCTTGATATTGCATCGTTGCGCCAGCGCTATTCGGCAGAGCATATTATCGGTTTGCTTGCCCATGCCGCCGGTCTGCAACCCACATCAGCCCCAATATCGGCTCAACAATTAGTGGATACCTTCTCTTGGCAGAAGATAGGAACCGAAGATATAATAATTGACGCAGTATAAAAAAAGTAGAACGGAGCATCACTTTTGTGGTGTTCCGTTTTTTTGTTATTAGGAAAAAGCGTACATTTGCAATGTGGTTGGCGTCGTTTGCCAATCGATTATATATCAACAAAAGATTGTATTAGATATGAGAATCAAGTCGTTAGCATTTATATATCCGGCTGTTCTTGCTGCAGTGGCGCTCCTTTCGGCGTGTGGCGGCAAGAAGGACGAGGCTCCCAAGGCGCCTGTTGCGGTGTCGGTTGTTACGGTTAGTGGCAACGGAGGTGGCGCCGGCAGCGAGTATGTAGGCAATATTGTAGAGCGTTCGGGCACGTCGTTAAGTTTTGAGGTGCCTGGCAACGTGCTAAAACTCGCTGTTGACCAAGGCGACCGTGTGGCTAAAGGGCAGCTGCTTGCAACTGTCGACCCAGTGTCATTGCGCGACGCACATCAGCTAACGCTCACAACACTGCGCCAGGCAGAGGATGCCTACCGCCGTTTTGAGCCTCTGCACAAGCAGGGCGTGGTGTCGGACATACGCTGGGTGGAGATACAGACAAAGCTTGAGCAGGCGCGTTCGTCAGAGCGTTTGGCACGCACCCAACTGCAGCGCACGTCGCTTGTTGCACCTTTTGCGGGTGTTATATCCGAGCGCACGGCAGAGCGTGGCATGAATGTTATGGCTGGACAGCAGGTTTATCGCCTTGTCGACATATCCAGTGTGGACGTAAAGATGTCGGTGCCTGAGGGCGAGGTGGCTTCTGTAAAGGTGGGCGCCAAGGCTCGTGTCAGCGTTCAGGCGTTAGGCGGCAAGAGCTACGATGCCGTTGTTAAGGAGAAAGGAGTTGAGGCTAATGCCGTATCGCATACGTACAGCATAAAGTTGGCTATAACCAATAGCGACGGAAAGCTTATGCCGGGCATGGTGTGCAGCGTAGAGTTGCCTGCGTCGTCGCAATCGTCTGCGGCTGCATTGTCGGTTCCGCTAAATGCCGTAAAGCTCGATTCGGACAACCGCCGCTTTGTATGGCTCGCCGTTGGTGGTAAGGCACGGCAGCAGTATATCACCGTGGGCGACTTTGTTGAGGGTGGCGTCATCGTAACTTCAGGACTCAAGGATGGCGACAGGGTGATAACGGATGGAAGCCAGAAGGTTAGCGAGGCTCAAGAATTAAGAATTAGGAATTAGGAGTTAGAAACTTAAAAATGAAGAAGGATACAGCTTTACACGAACATATACGTGCCAGGATAAAGCGCAAGCCAAATCGTTTGATGAAGCGCAGCTTTATCGAGTCGGCTATGTGCTACCACAACATCATACTCCTGCTAATGGGTATGCTTGTGTTTATGGGACTGGCAGGAATAGTGAATATGCCTAAACAGGAGATGCCTGTGTTTACCATTAGGCAGGGAGCCGTTGTGGCTGTATGTCCCGGCAGCACGTCGCAGGAGATAGAAGAGAGGGTAACGAAGCCGCTCGAAGACTTTGTGTTTGGCTATAAGGAGGTGCGCAAGGACAAGACCTACTCGCAGACCAAG
>USCM01000315.1 GCA_900553155.1 uncultured Prevotella sp.
CTCTTCTGTTAAATCTTTGCTTATGCCCATATTCAAATAATGTTATATTATCAGAAGTTATACATCGTACTTGTTGAGACCGAGAACTTACTACTTGCCATATTCTTTCATACTCGTCAGTAGTCAAATTCTTAAGGTCAACTTCTATTATACTGCAAATATACATTATTTTTCACGATAATCGTTATATATTAAGCGACTTTATGTAAATTAACCAATAAGGCGATTGGTGTTTAGTATAATCATTGTAACTTTGCGATAGAAGAGTAGTTTAACACCAAACTTATGCGAACCAGAGAACAAACACTTAATCACCTATTGTATCAGCGTTTTCAGAAAGCGCTGACCGAATACTCTATGCTCGCCGACGGCGACCGTATACTTATCGGTCTGTCGGGCGGCAAGGACTCGTTGTGCCTTCTTGAGATGCTTGCCCGCAGGCAGCGCATCATCAAGCCACGTATTGAGGTGGAGGCCATACACGTGCGGATGGAGAACATACAGTACCAGTCGGACACATCATACTTGGAGGAGTTTGCCGAGAAACATGGGGTTAGGCTGCACATCTTGACCACAGCCTTCGACGACACAAAGCCTACAGACAAGCCAGCCTGCTTTCTTTGCTCGTGGCACAGACGCAAGGCGCTGTTCCGCTTTGCACAAGACAACGGGTTCAACAAGATTGCCCTCGGCCATCATATGGACGACATCATACACACGGCTATGCTCAACCAGTTCTACCAAGGTTCCTTCTCCACTATGCCGGCTGTGATGCAGATGGAGAAAATGCCCTTGACCATCATACGCCCTCTATGCCTTGAGAAGGAAAGCGACATAAAAGAGTATGCCGAACTGTGCGGATATAAAAAACAGGTGAAGTTGTGCCCGTACGAAAAGGTATCTAACCGCACAGACATGAAGCGTGTGTTTGAAGATATTGAAAGAATTAATCCGGAAGCACGCTACTCGGTTTGGCATGCGTTGGAGAAAGAGGGGAAGTTAATTAAAAAGTTGGAAACAGTGTCTCTATAAGCCGGGTTCTGTTTCTCCCAAACCCTTACGGGCACGGAAGCCTTCTGTCATTTATCTACTCCGTAAGTCGCCCTACGGCTCAAGCATTCTACCCTCCACCGTCACTAAGGTCGGACGGGACGCCCTCAAACGATGGTATACATGAACTTGCAGCCCCCAGATGGCACAGCCCGATGATCACCCACCGGCTGGTGGTCTCTTACACCACCTTCTCACCCTTACCACACACGAGGCGTGGCGGTTGTTTTCTTCTACCGACACCTGCCGTCGCCGACAGCTTCTACTTTCGGAAGTGGGGTTCCCTGTGCTGCCCGGACTTTCCTCTCCCACACCAATGCGTGGCAGCGACAGAACCGAGACACTGTTTCCAACGAATTGCAAAGGTACTGCTATTTGGCAAGACCGCAAAATAATTGATAGTTTATTTTTATAATTGCTATCTTGTTGCCTTTGAAAACAAAAGTAAAAATCGTCACTTTTATCTCTAACAGCCGTTAATATGTTAAATTAGAGTGTTAAAATGGGATAAAGATATATGCCAATTTGACACTTTAACAAATATTGCGTCTATATTTGCAACCACAAAACTGTAAACGCTATTGTTTTAACACAACAACGGGCTTATAACACCGCAATGTGTCAGAATGGCTAAAGGCGTTATACATAGAGAGTTAAACGGAAAATAATAACAAAACAAGTAAAACAAATAAGAATTATGAAAAAGTATTCTAATTATTTGGTTGTGGCATTGAGCGTTGTAGCCCTTGCCTTCTCTACAGGAACACTGATTAAGGTTAATGCCTCTCCTGCAGCTGCGGCTGCTGTACCGGCACAACCTGTCGACCTGACATACGCAGCCGAGAAATCGCTGCCTTCTGTGGTACATATCCTCAGCACCAAGAACTCGAAGGTACAGACAGTGGAGGTTCAGAGCGACCCGTTCTCCGACTTCTTCTCCGACCCATTCGGCTTCTTTGGCAATCCTAACCAAGGCAATGGAGGCCGACAGAAGAGAAGCGTGCGCACTCCGAAGCAGCAGGGTTCGGGCTCTGGTGTCATCATCTCTGCCGACGGATATATCGTTACCAACAACCATGTTGTGGCTGACGCAGACGAGCTTACCGTAACTCTGAACGACAACAAGGAATACTCGGCTCGCATCAT
>USCM01000316.1 GCA_900553155.1 uncultured Prevotella sp.
ACTTCTTTGATTTTGGTCAAGATATAGATTATGAGTGGCATCTCAGATATACATTCGATGAAACTACCAAGACTGGTACCATAGGATTTATATGCGATGAAATTGTTGCTACATTGGATTATGGTGGTCAACACATGACGTGGTGTTGGCTTGGTGATAATGGTCAACAGTATACATCTGCAGATGTTACTGCTAATTGGAGTCTTGTAAACGACAAGTTCCCTGGAGAGATTGTATTCCCGAAAAACACTTATCTTTGGTGTTTCTGCTATTCCAACGAAAAACCATGGGATGCTATCCACAACATCAAGATGACAAAGAAGAAGTAATTTGACACATCTAACAATGTATACAACAGCGCACGTTAATGTGCTGATATAACGAATAAAGGCAGGTTGACAAGGTCGTACGATTTTGTCAGTCTGCCTTTAACCCCGTTAATAGAAATCATTAAAGAGATTTTAACTAAAAATCCACATTCATAAAACCATTAACAATATAACAGTAAATATGATAAACAAGATCTTTACACTTATGCTTTGCGCCCTTGCTGCACAAGGAGCCAATGCAAAGGTGCGTACCACAAGACAGATGATAGGCGAGGCTGCCCGTGTGTTGGCAACTAAAGCCAATAGTATGAAGGCAAAGGCAAACGGCGAACTTAAGGTGCTAAAGCGCGAGAAACAGCTCTCTATCGTAGGCTACGAGGGAGGACGCTGTGTGGTGGTTGCCAACGACGACACATTTAAGCCTGTGCTTGCATACTACGACGCTGTACCAGAAGGTGCAGAGGTGCCTGCCCTTAACTGGTGGCTCGAAGCGATGAACCAGTCGCTTGACGAGCAGTTGGCAGACGGAGTGTTGCCTTACGACGTGGAACGCAAAGCCAACTACAAGGAATCGGTAGAGCCTATGCTCAAGACAGAATGGGGCCAGGGCGCACCTTTCAATAATCTTACACCTACATACACATCTGGCTCAAAAGAGGAGCATTACGTAACAGGATGTGTGGCCACAGCCATGGCGCAGGTGCTTAGATATCACGAATATCCAGCCAAGGGCAAAGGCTATAACAAGTGGTTGTTCTACCCTAACGGCAAGGATGCTGACGCTGTATCTACACGTGTGAACTTTACATCCACATACGATTGGGACAATATGATAAAGTCGTACGAAGGCAAATACACTGACGAGCAGGCAAAGGCTGTAGCTACACTTATGCGCGACTGTGGTGCTGCGTCAAGTATGCAGTATACACCAAGCGGAAGCGGTAGCACCAACAATGCGGCTATTAATGGTATGCGCAAGAACCTGAAATTCGACTATGGTACAAAGAATTACATCCGACTCTACACACCAAAGTCGTTATGGATGGACATTATATACGAGGAACTTAGCGAGGGCCGTCCTATCATGTATGGTGGTAGTACATCAAGTGGAAGTGGCCACGAGTTTGTGTTTGACGGCTACGACAAGGACGGTCTTGTACACGTAGACTGGGGATGGAGCGGTACAGGCAATGGCTATTTTGACGTGGCACTGCTCAACTCGCAGGAAGGCAGCTTCTCTGAGATGCAAGATATGATTGTTGTACGTGTGCCGGGACAGACCAACAAAGGCTACCACTCTATGTTTGTAACAAGTGGTGTAACGGCAACAGTATCAAAGAACGTTGTTAATTTGGAAGGTGCTGTCATTGCCAATATGGACGACATGCCTTTCACTGGACAGATTGGCATCATGGCTGTAAACACCGCAACAGGCGAGCCTGCTGTTTATGTGGATAGAAAGACACTAAATTCTATTGGTCATGGCTATGGCTACAAGAATTATTCTCTCGGCTTCGATGCCTCTACCTTGAGCGACGGCGAATACAAGCTGTTCTTTGCAACACACTCTACTGACGAGGATTTGGTAGAGAGCGGATGGTATCCTGTTTATAGCAACGAAAACATAGTGTTCAACTATACGCTCACTGTGGCTAATGGTAAGTATACAGTAAAGGAGGGAGATTCAGACTGGTATATTCAGACTGGCATCAAGCACACAGCTATCTCAAACAACAAGAAGACCTCTGGTGCTGTCTACTCTATCGACGGTCGCAAGCTTTCTGACGACATCAACGCCATGGGCAAGGGCCTGTATATTGTTGATGGCAAGAAGGTGATGAAGTAAATAGTGATATATATAAA
>USCM01000317.1 GCA_900553155.1 uncultured Prevotella sp.
TTGCTACCGCCATACGAAATCATACGCACAGGTATGTTCTTCATGGCATCAAGAACCAATGTCTCGAAGCCGAGGTTGCTCCAATCGAGGTCGCCTACCACACAGACAATGCACATGTCGGAGTCGACGGTAACGGTGCCATACTTCTTAAGCTCGTCTACTATCTCGTTAAGATGGGTGATGTTGTCAATACTCATAGACACACCTACCTCGCTGGTGGTAATCATGTCGATGGGTGTTTGGTAGCACTCGAATATCTCGAACACCTTGCGCAAGAAACCGGTAGCGAAGAGCATACGGCTCGACTTGATCTTGATGGCTGTAATATTGTCCTTGGCGGCAACAGCCTTGATTTTGCCCTTAAGAAGAACGTTGTCTATTATGGTACCTTCGGCTTTTGGGTCCAATGTGTTCTTGAGGCGAACCGGGATGCCGGCAAACTTGGCTGGCTGAACACATGTTGGGTGAAGGATCTTGGCACCAAAGTAGGCAAGCTCGGCAGCCTCCTCAAAGTTGAGCTGGCGTATAGCCTCGGTCTTGTCGACAACACGCGGGTCGTTGTTGTGCATACCGTCGATGTCGGTCCATATCTGAATTTCTTCGGCTGGCAGAGCAGCACCAATAAGAGAGGCGGTGAAGTCGCTGCCACCACGCAACAGATTGTCTACCTCGCCGTAAGCGTTGCGGCAGATAAAGCCCTGTGTGATGTATATCTGGTAGCCTTCGTTCTCCTTCATAATGGCTGTAAGCTTCTCCTTGATGTACTGAGAGTCGGGCTCTGCGTTTTTATCTGTGCGCATAAAGTCGAAAGCAGACAAGAGACAAACCTTGACGCCTTTCTCCTCAAGATAGTTGGCCACCATGTTTGTGCTCATTATCTCGCCCTGAGCAACAATGTTTTTCTCCTCAAAACTTGTGAAGAGGTCCTTGGTGAAAGAACGGAGATAGTTGAACTCCGTAGCCAGGAACTCGCGGGTGCGCTGCTTGTATTCGTCGGTAGAATAAAGTTCCTCCACATGCTCCATGTACTTTCGCTCAAGATTGTTGATTACATCGTTGGCACCATCAGAATTCTTCTTATAGAGATAATTGGAAATCTCTACGAGCGAGTTGGTTGTGCCAGACATAGCTGAAAGAACAACAAACACTTGTTCGCCTGATTCTGAAACCATTGAGGCTACAGATTTCATGCGCTCTGCGGTACCAACTGAGGTACCACCAAACTTCATTACTTTCATAATATTATTATTTTTATTTTCTATTCAAACGTTAAATTACTGGTTGTCATACTCCTTGGTTATGTCTTTAAGGGTATGCTCTGAGCATTTGTATACACGACCCGGGAACTTGTTGATCATTGCCAGGTTGTGGGTAGATATCACCACAGACGTCCCCGAGTGGCTAATCTCGTATAGCAAACCTACAATCTTCTCGGCAGTATCGGGATCGAGATTGCCGGTTGGCTCGTCGGCAATAATGATCTTAGGCTGGTTGAGCAGAGCACGAGCAATGGCTATACGTTGCTGTTCGCCACCAGAGAGTTCGTGCGGTAGACGGTTGCTCTTGTCTTGCATACCGACAGCCTCAAGAACCTTAAGTATGCGCTGGTCTATCTCTTTCTGCAACTTCCATCCAGTGGCTTTAAGCACGAACTGGAGATTCTGCTTAACGCTACGGTCGTGCAGAAGCTGGAAGTCCTGGAAGATTATACCCATCTCTCTGCGTAGGGCAGGGATGTCCTTGCGCTTAAGGGTTAGAAGATTGCGCTCCAACACTTCAGCCTTATCGGCATCGGTCTTGTCGAAGTCGACCTCACAATATATGGACTTCAACAAGGACGACTTGCCAGAGCCAACCTTGCCTATAACATAGACAAACTGTTCCTCGTCAACATGAAAGTCGACATTCTATTAGCATATATGATAATTAATGTTTGTGCCAATTAGGGTCGTGGCGCACTTGCAACTCTTTGGCTATATCCTCAATGCGCAAACCTTTGCTTGTTAATAATACTATAAGATGATAGAACATGTCTGACGCCTCGTATATGAGACGCTCGTTGGTTCCGTTGGTTGCTTCGATAACAGCCTCAAGTGCCTCTTCGCCAACCTTTTGAGCCATTCGGTTCAATCCGTCCTTGAAGAGCGAGGTGGTGTAGGAACCTTCCGGCATCTCCTCGTGTC
>USCM01000318.1 GCA_900553155.1 uncultured Prevotella sp.
GCTTGCAGAATCTGCCTTTGCAGCGCAACTACCGCACCAATATCGTAGGCGACATCCTCACCAATACAGCCAATCTTACCGTTGTGGTAGAGCCGAGCTTCGAGGATCCCGACAATAATGTGGTATATCGTGTAGCAAGCGCTTCTACCCAGGCAGAGATGACAACGGCTGCAGCCCAGCCCAACACTATTGTTAAGCTCGCCCCGAACATCTACACCCTGTCGACAGCTCCTGCCGATGGTGTTATATTTACAAGTGACAATCCTGCCACAACTACCATTCGGATTCCTGCAGCTGTGACAGCCACAAACGTAGGGTTTGATAATGTAACGGTTGAGACGCCCAACACCAATTACGTTGGTATACAGCACGCTGCCACTGTTAAGTATTCCCACTGTATTATAACGGGCCAGCCATTCTCTTACGCTGCGGATGCAGTGTACGACAATTGTACCTTCGAGCAGACTTCAAACTCAGCCTACAACATTTGGACTTACGGCTCAACCAATATCACATTCAACGACTGCACGTTCCGTTGTGCAGGCAAGAGTGTGCTCGTATACAACGAGGGCGCAATAGTAAACCAGACCGCTACCTTCAACAATTGCACCTTCACAGCCTCGGCTCCTGCTCCAGGCAAGGCAGCCATCGAGATAGACAGCTCGCTTCCTACAGGTGTAGGCACTCCGTTCAAGGTTGTCATCAACAACTGTACCGCAACCGGCTTTGCCAATGGTTCGGTAAGCGGCAACTCTTTGTGGAATGAGAAGAAAGGCACAAAGGCAACAGTTATCGTTGATGGTGTTACAGTGAAGAATCCTTCTTAATGGTATTATAAGCAGGTGTGTTGTTTAGCGTCGCCGAAGGCGGCGCTAAACATTACACGCCCATTACACGATATAAACATTAATGCTCATTACACGCCCCATAATCCTCCTTGTAGATATTTCCAGAGTATGATATCAGTCTTTGTCGATTTCTTGTCGGTTTCTCAATGATAAGTGGTATCTTTGCATTATAGTATTTTGGACAAATCGAATCATAATATGGACGAAATAATAAAGCGAGAAACGAGCTATCTATGGTAAGGCTGTATTGAAAAATCTATCAATGCGCCTAACGGATAAATATGGAAAAGGTTGGTCTGTTGCGACATTAAAGAATGCAAAGAAGTTTTATAACGTGTATTCTGAAAAGACGAACAGTGTTTATTCTATTGATAACAAAAAGGCTAAACACTGTTTAGCCAATTCAAAGTGCGAGACAGCAAGCTTGAATGTCAATAAAGATGAAAACACTCCAATATCTCCATTTATGCTATCATGGTCGCATTATCTAATTCTCATGCGTATAGAGAACAATGACGAGCGCAACTTCTATGAAATAGAGTGCTGTCAACAGAATTGGAGTTTTCGCGAGCTGCAACGCCAGTATGCTTCAAGTCTTTACGAACGCTTGGCACTAAGCCGCAACAAGGACGAGGTTATGCGTTTGGCGAAAGAAGGTCAAACAGTAGACAAGCCATCTGACATCATCAAGAACCCAATAACATTGGAGTTTTTAGGACTTAAGCCTGATACTGTTTATACAGAGTCGAAGTTGGAGGATGCCATTATAAGTAAGATGCAACAGTTCTTGCTTGAACTTGGCAAAGGCTTTCTTTTTGAGTCACGGCAGAAACGGTTTACGTTTGAAGAACAGCATTTCTTTGTTGACTTGGTGTTTTACAACCGCTTGTTGCAATGCTATGTGCTCATTGATTTGAAGATAGATAAGCTTACTCATCAAGACCTCGGACAGATGCAGATGTATGTCAACTATTACGATCGCTATGTCAAGCAAGACTTTGAGAAGCCAACAATAGGTATTCTGCTGTGTAAGGAAAAGAACGATGCCCTCGTAGAACTCACCTTGCCAAAGGATGCCAACATTTATGCTTCAGCCTACCAACTCTATCTTCCCGACAAGGCCTTGCTGCAAGCCAAGGTTAAAGAATGGATTGAGGAGTTTGAAGAAAATGAGGAGTTGAAGAAACTTCTTCGGTAAACTTGATGTTCGTATAATGGACGTTAATTCTTAATTCGTGTAATGGACGTTAATTAATTATTCGTTAATGAACGTATAATTCTTTATTCGTTAATTGACGTATAATATTAAGGATATAAGCAGGTGGGTTGTTT
>USCM01000319.1 GCA_900553155.1 uncultured Prevotella sp.
TTATAGGTTAGTTTTGTATCATGTGCTATAGCTTTTCTAAGCGACTCCACATCGTTTCGCTCAATAGTGTGGATACTGCCGTCTGTCAAGGTGTATTCTGCCAACTGCTTGCTCTTTTCGCTTTTGTTTTTGTATCCACTCACATCATACGAAAGCGACCATTCACTCTTTCCGTGGTTCCTTTTACCATACACCAAGCCGTCACCTTGCAAGGTGGTAAGAGCCGAAGTTATGTCCGTACCAATAGTATAACCGCTTTCGTTCCTGCGTGTAACTATATCAATTACATAGGCAATGCTTTCGCCATAACGAACGCCGGGGTTGTTTATAAAGTTTATCTTGGCAATATCCTTTGGATTGAGAGCCAACATCTCCTGTTTGCCTACAACAATGCCATTTACTCTCAGTTGAACGCTACCTCTGTTATCAATAGCAGTAATAGTATGGCTGATGTTGTCAATACGAATATTGGCAAGTGTGAGTTTCTCAAGAATGCTGTAACCATTGTTCGAAGCCTGCTTCTGTGCATCGGTAGGATAGATGAGCATGCCGTCAGATTTGTTCACTACCTTAGCGGCTTTTACCGTTACTTCATCAAGCGTGATAGTCTTGTCTACATTCTGAGCATAAGCGGAGAATGCAGAAGTCATAATAATTGAGATTGTTAATAATCGTTTCATTTTGCACCATTTTTTGTTTTATGGCGCAAATTTATATCCTCTTTACAAGAACGCCAATTATTTAGTCTGACATTTCCCTGACAATTGGCTGACAAACACCTATTTATTTGAGTTTCAAACTATAACTCTTACCCCGATCTGATTCGATTTTCAGCGTGCTATGTGTCTCTATGATAGGTTTTATACGTTTGATTAGCGTATAAAGTGTATCGTTTGCATCAGGTTTCTTAGGCCATAGTTGGTCGCAAATCTCCTGTTTCGATAGCGTATGAGAATCTGTCGTTATGAACATTTCGAGCAGGGAGTGTTGCATTGGAGTAAGACGTATCTCCTCACCTGATACGGTCATAAATTTATCATCATGAAACACAATACCTCCGTACGCCAAACCTTGAACTATCAGCTCCGGCTTATTCCTTCTTACATACCACAAACTACCTAACAGCCACAGCATCCCGATAAACAAAAGAGAGCCCGACGCCTTTTGGTCGGACATCATGAAAGTCGTAGCAAAGTTGCAATTAGCCTCTGCCACCATCTTGGTTTCCCAACGTCCGTCTCTGCGCACAGTACGCATGGCAATACCTGCCGTATCTTTCAATTCGGCAATGGTGAGGCAGCTGCGATAACAGCGTATGGTGTCTGTGGTAACCACATTGTCAGGCATTTTCACAAGAACTTGTTTCAAAGCCTGATTAACATCCTGGGCTATCATGTATTCTGTTCGGTGATAGCTGCTTATGCTTGTGCACAATGCACAAAGCATAAGAAAGCTGAACACTATGTATGGAAGATTCTTCATAATGCTTGATCGATATTTTATTTGGCACTATCCTGCATTGTCTTCAGTTCTTTGTCTGTCATCTGCACATAGATAGAGACACCATAGACGATTGTTCTATCTGCTTTTATTCCCAACGGATGAACCATGCAGAAACATGGTTGAGCGCCTAATGTCCATCCTGTTATCTGAATATATTCGTTGTTGTCAAGCAACAAGACTGTACGCGACGTACCATTGTAATTATCATTAAATGTATATGCAACTTCATTCTTCTTTACAGCGCCACCGGAAATGTCTGAACGACAATACGTAGTCAGTTTCGTGTCACTATCAAAATAGTAATTTTCTGGAGCTAAGCCTAACATGTTGCTGTAATATTCAGCAGACTTTCTTTTGCCGTTCTTGTCTATTTCCCATGTGGCATAGGCTTCCATCCATGCCCAATGAACATCTTGTCAAAGTCTGCTTGAACTATGCCACCGCCATCACCAAAACAGTTTCCATTGTCACTGAAATCGTATGCAACTCCATGATTATCCAATACATGAGTCCATTCTTGCTCCAAGGATTCCTCGTCGTCATTATTGCATGATGCAACAAATAATGATACAAAAAGAACTAATACAAGTCCCTTGTTTATACCCTTAATCCCGCAACACTATTATAAATTAAACTTTTTAAGTACCTGAGCAACAAAAAGCTCTTGCTTTGGCA
>USCM01000320.1 GCA_900553155.1 uncultured Prevotella sp.
CACCGCACCGAACAGCTCGTGGAGAGCGCCGCCATAGAATTGGCTTCGAGGTTGAGACAGATATTTGCCGACCGTGTGCTGGGTCCCGACAAGCCTTCGGTGGCAAGAGTCAAGACCGAGTCGATAAGGAAGATAGTGCTCAAGCTCGAACTCGGCATCGACCTTAACCTTGCCCGCCGCTGCATGATGGAGGCGCGTTCGGCACTGATGCAGGACAAGCGTTATGCCGCTATGACGGTATACTTCGACGTAGACCCGCTCTAATGCGTTAAGAATTGCTAACAAATAGCAGTCGTGTGTAGTAAAATGCGTAATTTAGCGGTCTGATTAGAGCGTGTGCTTAATTAAAGGACGAAAATCAATAAAGTATTAAGTTTAATATAGTAATGAACGTAAAGACATTTATTTTTGCACTCTCGCTGACAGCGGCTATGTCGGCAAGTGCGCAGACTTCAAAGGGTATCGACCCCGCCAACATGAACAAGGCAGTTAAGCCCGGCAACGATTTTTACGAGTATGCCATTGGTGGTTGGCGTAAGGCTCATCCACTCGACGCCGAGCATGCACGCAACGGCTCGTTCATCGACCTTGAGGAGATGAACCAGAAGCGTATCTTCGGACTTATCAACGAGTATTCGTCTAAACCGCAGACCAAGGGTACATTAGGTCAGAAGATTGGTACTCTCTACAACTTGGCTATGGACAGCGTTCGCCGTAACAACGAAGGTGCGGCTCCGCTTAAGCCTATCCTCAAGAAGATTGCCGACATCTCAGATCGCCGCGAGTATCAGCTCGTGGTTGCCCAGCTTGACGCGCGTGGCATCGGTTGCGCTATGTTCGGTGTAGGCGTTGGTGCCGATATGAAGGACGCTGCAAATAACCTCGTTAGTGTTGGACAGGGCGGACTGGGTCTTGGCGAGCGCGACTACTATCTCTCGGACGATGCTCAGGTTAAGGCGGTGCGCGAGGCTTATACCAAGTACTTGAAGCAGATTCTGGTTTTGGCTGGCAACGACGAGGCTACTGCACAGAAGAAGGCAGACGCCACAATGCGCATAGAGACTCGCCTGGCTAAGGCAAGCAAGAGCACTGTGGAGATGCGCGACATCCAGAGCAACTACCACAAGATGACATACAATGCCCTTGTGAAGGACTTCCCCGGAATAGACTGGGGCAACTACTTCTTTATTCAGGGCTTCCCGACATTCTCTCACGTAGATGTTGGTCAGATTGAGCCAATACATGAGGTGGAGAAGATTCTTGCAGAAGAGTCGCTCGACGACCTTAAGGCATACGCTGAGGCTCACGCTGTGTCGGCTTCTTCTGCTTATCTCGACGACAACTTCCGCAAGGCCGACTTCGAGTTGAGCCGTGTTATGTCGGGTGTTCAGCAGGATCGTCCTCGTTGGAAGCGTGCCACAAGTCTTGTTAGCGGTGTGCTCGGCGAGGCCATCGGCAAGCTCTATGTTGAGAAGTACTTCCCTGCAACAAGCAAGGAGATGATGCTTAAGCTTGTCAAGAACTTGCAGATTGCGCTTGGTCAGCGCATCGACGAGTCGACATGGATGTCGGCTGCTACAAAGGCGCAGGCTAAGGACAAGCTCGACAACTTTATCGTGAAGATTGGTTATCCCGACAAGTGGCGCGACTATAGCGGTCTCAATGTAGACGAGTCGCTCTCGTTGCTCGAGAATATGGGCAATATCTCTGAATTCATGTCTAAGGACTATATCGCTCGTAAGGTGAATAAGCCGGTTGACAAGGCGGAGTGGCAAATGACTCCGCAGACTGTCAATGCTTACTACAACCCTACAACTAACGAGATTTGCTTCCCTGCAGCTATCCTCCAGCCGCCTTTCTTCGATCCTAATGTGGACGAGGCTGTAAACTATGGTGGTATCGGTGGCGTTATCGGCCACGAGATGTCGCATGGTTTCGACGACCAGGGCTCGCAGTTCGACAAGTACGGCAACCAGAAGGATTGGTGGACTGCAGCCGACAAGAAGAACTTCGAGGCTCGCACAAAGGTACTCGTCGACTACTTCTCTAACATAGAGGCTCTGCCTGGAAAGAAAATCAATGGTAAGCTCACTCTTGGCGAGAACATCGGCGACAACACCGTTGGCACAGGCAATATCCTTGGCATTGCTGCCAACACCGAG
>USCM01000321.1 GCA_900553155.1 uncultured Prevotella sp.
ATTCAATATGCAAAACCCTCCCGACTATCGTCACGATACTGTTCTGCCCCTCCCCTTAGAAGTTACCGCCAATGCGTGGGCAGTGGATGCGGCCTGCTCTGGCAATCCGGGGCCTATGGAATATCAAGCCATCGACCTTGCCACTGGTGCCCAAGTGTTCCACTTCGGACCCGTGCATGGCACTAATAATATAGGTGAGTTTCTTGCTATTGTACACGCTCTCGCCTTGCTCGACAAGCAAGGCGTTACGGGCAAGACGATATATAGCGACTCGCATAATGCTATATTGTGGGTGCAGAAAAGACAGTGCAAGACCAAGCTGTTGCGCACCCCGCAAACCGAACAATTGTATCAGATTATAGCGAGAGCTGAGGCTTGGCTGCGTACGCACCAAATAAAGAACCCTATTGTGAAGTGGGAGACTAAGAAATGGGGTGAGGTACCTGCCGACTTTGGCCGCAAGTAGCGTGCTTTATTTTTTCCCCCCCCCACGAAGGATTCCTCTCTCTCCACGCTGTCGGCGTGCAGTCCACTCTCTGCTTAAACACCCTATACAGGTGCGTGCGCGACGAGAAACCACATTCGGTAGAGATGATGTCGTTGCTGTAGTTGGGGTACTTCAGCATCATCTCCTTGGCTGCATTGAAGCGTATGTCGCTAAGCCAAACCCTGAATGTAGAGCCAAGACACTGGTCGAAGTACTGTGAGAGGTCGTCCTTGGGTATGCCGATAGCCAACGACAGCATCATCATATTTACCGAACTGTCCTTGTAGCCCTGCTTGCCGCACCATTCGTCAAGCTTCGTCTTTATCACCTCGATACGCTCGTTGGTAAGGGTTGGCTGCTTGGTGGAGGCGGTGCGCACGCTGCTTGGTGCGCTGTTGCCGGCAACGGCGTTGTGTTCTTCCTTCTTCTCAAACTCTTTGTCACCCTCAATGTCGAGTATGTCGTCTGTCGGCGAATAGCTGTAGCCTAAAGCCACGAACGTTATGCTGAAGACAAGGAAGGTTATTAGTATAATGGGGGCTATGACACATACTATAGGGGTGAAGAAGACGGCGAGCGGCACGGCGCATACCGGAGCCAACAGCAATGCCAAGCAGGTATGCGCATAGCGCATAAACGGCAACATATCCGATGCCGACATAGCCTCCAGCCACTTGCGGCGCTTCTTCATGGCAATGGCTATCTTGCATACACAATACGCCACATTGGCAAGGTGCAGAAGCATCATAACATACAGCCAACTGCCTATGCGCAAGCTGCCAGCACTGCTGTAGCCTATAATAAAAGAGGCGATGATAGCGGCATATATACTGCCACATACGATGAACATCTGACGGAAGCGGGCTTGCGGCACCTCGATATTGTATAAACCCAACGCCATACAGGTGAAGAAGGGAGGGTAGAAGAGGGTGTTGATCAAGGCTCCCATATCGGCGCCCGCAGCACGGAAGCCGCCCGCCATCTGTACAAAGAACTGCAGGGCAAAGCCAAGCATAGCTACGAACAACAGCCAACGCGATTGCTCGTAACGCTTGTTCTTCCAGCGTACGTGTATAGAGCTGACACCTAATATTATGGCGTTTATCACCATAAATATTAAGCAAGTATATTGAATTATAAATAACGAGTCCATAATATTGCTAAGTTAGTTATGCATGCAAAAATACAACTTTTTTTATTAACGGCATAAGAAACACAAATAAAAAAAACTGCGACAGGGGAACAACCTCTATCGCAGTTACTAACGGCGCTCCGTTTTTTCTTTAGTCTCTTTATAACAACCTAAGAGACTTTTTCTTATAACAACCTTCTTGTATATTTATAAATCTATTGCAAAATTATAAAAAGAAAACTGTTAAAGGTGTCGCATTGCCCAACTTTTGTGTCGCATTGGTGGTTTTTAATTAGGGTATCTATTATTAGTTGATTATCAATACTATACGCTCTAAACGGTAGAAAAGTGGCTATGTGGATTCTGTTTAGATACGAAAAGGTGAAGATTTAACGTTTTTAACCTTCTCTCACACCGAATTTACAAAAAATGTGGGTGATGTGAGGTGGTTAGTAGTCACTCCATATACCTTTTATTGCCACAATGGTTCGTTTTCCCAACCAGAAGGAAAACCAAGGGCAGCCTTATCTATTTCTGGAA
>USCM01000322.1 GCA_900553155.1 uncultured Prevotella sp.
GGCGCAGCGTACATCATTGCTATATTCTGTTGAAAACCAGCTCCGCTGTGCGCTCCTTTACCAAATTGGGTAAAGACAGATGCTCCAAGCTGTACATTAAGTCCACGATGCAGAGCCCAACTATTCCATCCGGCAAATGCCAATGGGTAACGACCGATGGTTTCGGGTTGTCCATATTGGTTAAGGATGGGGAGGTTGAGCGAGTCTTGGTGTACCTCATGGCTTCTTGCTTCTTCGGCTAAAGCCTCCTCGCGCCATTTGCGCGAGCGTCCGCCGTAACGTGTTGGCATAATACGTTGGAGTGCCGAGTCGTCAAAGTGTGGCTGTGGTACACCATCATTGTTATCCTGATGGTGATTCACCTCTTGAGCCGCAACCAGTGTAGGTATTGCAAGCATGAGGGCAACTATAGCAATATGTCTATTTGTATCTTTCATAATCGCTACAAATATACGTATTCTATATGTAAATCCACACAGTTTTTACTCACTTTAACGATATTTACTTTTTGTGTATATCACCTCTTTTATGTGTATAAACAACAAAAGGTGCAGTATTAAATATACCGCACCTTTTGTTGTGACCTCGCAGGGATTCAAACCCTGGACCTTCAGAACCGGAATCTGACGCTCTATTCAGCTAAGCTACGAGGCCCCTTTTCGTTCATCTTGTCTAAGCGATTGCAAAGATACAAAATAATCTTAAGAAATCAGAACGAATGATGATTTATTCTTAGTACCACTGTACAGCGTTGCTGTAGCCCGAACGCTTGTCGTATTTCAAGGCATCTGTCAATGTTGACGCATTGCAGCGGAACGAGAAGTTGTAGCTTGTGTATGGTGCAAGCACTACCGAGCACGACATATTGAAGCAATGGAGGTCGCGTTGCAGCGAGGCCGTTGTCATAGACAGGTCGTGCTGGTCGAAGTCGTAACCAGACGAGAATGAGATGTTCCAGCCGTCGCTTAGACGTATATTGCCGCTGACGTTGAGGTTCTGCGAGAACTTGTACGGATAACGCATCGACTTGGTGTTGAACTTGCCGCTTGTGTTCTCGCGCATTGTTATGCCGTAGCCGAAGGTCAATGACCAAGGCATAGAGAAGCGCATGTAGCCGTCCTTGTCTGTTTCGGCTTTTCCGCCGCCACTCTTCTTCTTGGCACCTCGCTGAGCGTTGACCATTGTGTCGTCAACATTCGATTCGATGTCGGTATCAATGCCTTCCTCATCGTCCTTGTTTTTCTTCTTCTTGTCGTCTTCGTCGCTGCCACCACCAAACCATTTCTTTATCTTGTCTGGCGTGAGTGTGAATGAGAAGTTTTGCGATGTGCCTTGGAATCTACCAAACTTGCCCATTCCCCACAATGTGTGGTTGCCCACATAAGGATGTCCGTTCTTGTCGAGCTCGTAAGCATACGAGGCAAAGACAGCTGTCATATTGAACGTATAGTTCTTCCACCATTTAAGACGGATGCGCATGGTAAGGTCGGAGAGTGGTTTCTCCTTGGCTGCCATGTTGTAGCTCATAGCCAAACCAAGCTCGTCTATAAGGCTTATCTTCTTGATACCGGTAGAGTCTTTGTCGCTCTTTATCTTCATCTCTACGTTGTTGGAAAGGTCGAACGATATGTTGCCTGTTCTGCCTTTGCCTGGTACACCATACAGTTGTCCGTTGTATGGTGAGTATTCTACCAACTCCACAGAGCCATCGGGATTGGTTTTCTGGTAAGTCTTGTAGTAGCCATAGTGACGTGCCGAGAAGTCGGGGGCGTAGCTGTAGCTTATGGTTGGGGTGATGACGTGGCGTATGGTTTGGAACTTGTCGCCAAATATCTTGCGATTTGGTACAAAGAAACCATAGAGCTTAGTCGACAGACCTATAGAGAAGTTGTAGTCGTACACATTATTAAATCCGTAGATTGTATCGTTCTGCACACGCTGGTTGGCTGCGTCCCACGACTGCATCGCCATCGAGGATAAGCGCTTTGAAAAGCATCAGGGCGTCGACTGGGTGACGACGCTCAAGGCGTGCTTCAAGATGTTCATGGGCAAGAGCGAGGCCGGCGGCTCGACGATCACACAGCAGTTCATCAAAAACGCCACCGGCGAACGCGAAGTGACTGCCGGCGACATCAAGGCCGACG
>USCM01000323.1 GCA_900553155.1 uncultured Prevotella sp.
GTTTCTTCCGATCTGAGGATATATTGCGCGACGGCAAGAAGTTCTACGAGAGCGGAATGCCGGTTGACGGCTCAAAGAATTTCACCACAACCCAATGGGGTAAGGTGCCAAACCAAGCCACCGTGACTTATGCCTTTGCCACAACCAAGGGAGCACGTGCCTTGCAGGACGTGGGATTCAACGGACTGAACGATGAGGAAGAGCAGAAGTGGCAGTCGTACCAGGACTTCTTGACCGAGATACAGGGCAAGGTTAGCCCTGCCGTATGGGACTCGATATGGGCAGACCCTGCCGGCGACAACTACCACTACTTCCGTGGTTCCGACTACGACCGCATGCAGGCGCCTATTCTGCGCCGATACAAGTATATCAACAACCCGCAGGGCAACTCGCCCGACAGCGACTCGCGTACAGAGAGTTACGACACGTCGTACAAGTCGACCCCGGATGTGGAGGATATCAATCAGGACTACACCCTCAACGAGTATGAGAAGTACTTCCAGTATCGTGTGTCTATACGCCCCGAAGATCTCGAGGTGGGCAAGAACTATATTGTAGACAAGCGCACCACAACCCGTCCGCTGCGCAATGGCAACAAGGAGACGGTAGACTGGTATCAGTTCCGTATACCATTGACCGAGTACGAGAAGAAGGTAGGCTCTATCAACGACCTTACCTCCGTGCGCTTTATGCGTATGTTCATGACCGGCTTCAAGCACCCTATCGTGCTGCGCTTTGCCACACTCGACCTCGTTCGTGGCACATGGCGTGTGTATCAGCAAAATCTTGACAACTCTGCCAATACATCGGGCAGACTGACTGTGAGTGCTGTGAACATCGAGGAGAACAACGACAAGATGCCTGTAAACTATATCCTGCCTCCGGGCATCAAGCGCGGTCAGGACCCAACACAGCCACAACTTGTGGAGAACAACGAGCAGGCTCTTGCCCTTACGGTCAACACGCTTGGCTCGGGAGAGGCTAAGGCGGTGTACAAAAATACATCGCTCGACCTCCGACAGTATAAGCGTATGCAGATGTTTGTGCATGCCAACTCGTTTGAGCAGAACACAACAAATCTGGAAGACGGACAGCTCTCGGTGTTCGTCCGATTGGGTTCCGACTATAAGAGCAACTACTACGAGTATGAGGTTCCGCTTAAGCTCACACCGCACAGCAATCAGTATAGCCGCTATTCGGCTGAGGCTGCGTGGGCGGTATGGCCTAAGGACAATATGCTCGATATCCCATTGACGCTCTTTACCGGACTGAAGAAGGAGCGCAACAAGGCTAAGGCGTTGGGACAGGCGTCGTACAACCGTGCCTACTCTGCCTACGACTCGGACAAACCGAAGAACCGCATCACCGTTATGGGTAATCCGACGTTGGGCGATGTAAAGACATTGGTTATCGGTGTACGCAACAACTCGGGTCAGGAGAAGAGCGGCGAGGTATGGGTCAACGAGCTACGACTTAAGGAGTTTAACAACTCTGGTGGCTGGGCGGCACAGGGCAACTTCAATGTTCAGCTGTCCGACCTTGGTTCGTTCAATGCCCAGGGACGATATACGTCGTCTGGTTTCGGCGGACTGGAGGAGGGCGTGGCAGAACGCAGCACCGACGACCAGACAAACTATACGGTTACTGCCAATATAGACCTCGGCAAGTTCTTCCCGGACAAGGCAAAGGTTAGCGCGCCGCTGTACTACTCGGTTACAAAGGAGAAGACGTCGCCTAAGTATAATCCGCTCGACACCGATATGGAGTTGGAGGATGCTCTCGACGCAGCCGGCTCTCGACAAGAGCGCGACTCGATAGAGAGTATAGCCGTGACAAAGGTAACGCAGACAAACTTCTCGTTGTCTAACGTTCGTGTGGGCATACAGAACAAGCGTCATCCTATGCCGTACGACCCTGCCAACTTCTCGTTCTCTTATTCGCACAGCCACTCGTACACCACAGGCGAGACTACGGTTTATGAGCGTGAGGACAACTGGCGAGGTGCGCTCAACTACTCGTGGACACCGGTATACAAACCCTATGAGCCATTTAAGAAGATAAAGTCGAAGTCGAAGTGGCTCGATTTGCCAAAGCGCTTCGGGTTGAACTGGCTGCCGCAGAATGTAGGCTTCA
>USCM01000324.1 GCA_900553155.1 uncultured Prevotella sp.
TCCTCGGGTTCCCTTCGGTCACCCGAGGTTAAGCATGATTCGCCGCCTTCGGCGACGCAAGCAATCGTTTCCGTAGATTCGTGCCTCGCGAAGCGTAGGCTATTCTGTGGATTCGAAAAGCTTAAGCCCGTAGGCTTCTGTGTTGTCTGTGCTTTCTGTGGGAACTACATACAACAGAACTACAAATAAAATTATACGTACATTAACGAACCATTATACGTCCATTATACGAACCCTATATTATACGTTCATTACACGAACATCATAACGCCACCTCACCCCCAAAAATACCATATAACCCCTCCTTTGTTGCCCTATTGTGCAAACGTTTACAGCCAAATTCGTTATTTTCATCCTTGATTTATATCACTAAAGCAATCTTTTTCCTAATTTTGTAACCAGAAAACAATAGTATACCTAATAACCATACGCATGCAAGTATGCGTAACTCATAACATACAATCTAAAAAACAAAAACAATACAATATATGAACGTAAAATTCAACATCCAATACTGTACGGTATATGGTGAGGAGGTGCTTCTCAACATTGCTCCGACGGTGGCCGACGAAGAGTCGGCACAGGACCTTAGCCAGTATCAAGTGATAGCTATGTCTACCCATAACGGTAAGACATGGAGTGTCGAGACACAGCTCGACACTAAGAAAGCCACACGCTACGACTACTTCTACAGTGTTCGTGGCGTCCGCAGCATCAAGTGCTCGGAGTGGAAGACCGTCACTCACCGCATCGAACTAAATGCTACCGAAGCAAAGCGCTGTGAGGTAACCGACCGTTGGATCGACTTCCCCGGCGACACCTATTTATATAGCTCGGCCTTCACCGACTGTGTAAACCGCCGTGCACACATCCCCACACAGCCCACAAGCTATGCTTCTACCTTGCGTCTTGTGGTGCGTGCTCCGCAGTTGCGCTCGGGCATGCGACTGCATCTTGTAGGTGCGCAGAAGGCATTAGGATGTTGGGACCTCTCCAAGTCGCTGCCAATGACAGAGCACAACTACAACGAGTGGTATGTAGATATCGACGCTTCGCTTCTGTTTGCCGCCCAAAAGCATGGCTGCAAGAAGGCCGACGACGAAGTGGCGGAGATAGAGTTCAAGTTTGTTGCTATTGGCGACAAGAACGAGGTAGAGTGGGAGACAGGCAACAACCGCACCCTTACAGTTGAGCCTCTCAACAAGGGCGACCTTCGCATCCTTGTCCTCGACCAAGCCTTCTTTGCCCTTTACAACCAGAAGATAGCCGGAACACTTATCCCCGTCTTCTCGCTACGTTCGGAGGGAAGCTTCGGTGTGGGCGACTTTGGCGACCTTAAGCTGATGATAGACTGGGTGGCCAAGACCCACCAGCGTGTGCTGCAGGTGCTGCCTATCAACGACTCTACATCCACACACACCTGGACCGACTCGTACCCCTACTCGTGCATCAGCATCTACGCACTGCATCCGCAGTACTGCGACCTGCGCCAGTTGCCTGCCATCAAGGACAAGTTGGAGGCCGACCGCTTCGAGATGCTGCGTGAGGAGCTTAACGCTCTGCCACAAATCGACTATGAGCGTGTAAACAACGCCAAGATAAAATACCTGAAAACCATCTTTGCACAGGAGGGAAAGAAAGTCCTTGCCTCTGCCGAGTTCAAGGCTTTCTTCCTTCACACAGAACATTGGCTGGTGCCTTACGCACAGTATTGCTACCTGCGCGACAAGAACGGAACGTGCGAGTTTGCCAAGTGGGAGGGTCATACCCAGTGGAACGAGGCCGACCGCGCCTCGCTGTCCAACCCCAAGAACAAGGCTTTCGAGGAAGTGTCATTCTTCTACTACCTCCAGTTTGTGCTCGATAGACAGATGCGCGGCGCACACGAATATGCCCGCGCACGTGGCGTAATACTTAAGGGCGACATCCCTATTGGCGTAAACCGCAACGGCTGCGACGTATGGCACGAGCCCGAATACTTCCACCTCGACTCGCAGGCGGGTGCTCCGCCAGACGCTTTCTCGGTGAACGGACAGAACTGGGGGCTTCCTACATACAACTGGGACCGCATGGTTGCCGAC
>USCM01000325.1 GCA_900553155.1 uncultured Prevotella sp.
GACCTTGTATCTGCGTGGCGACAACAACGTGGTAGAGGCTCTGCAACTCACGGTGAAGGTAGAGGGCGAGAAGCCAGAGTGGGCGGTTAATCCTGCCGACTTCAAATACAACATGTCTGTATTCGGCAAGCTGAGCATCAACAAGGTTTATTCTACTGACGAAGAGGATATGCTCGCTGCATTCAGCGGCGGCAAGTGTGTCGGAGTATGCAACAACCGCTACAACAAGCAGAACGATATGTACTATGCTATGCTGACGGTCTACTCTAACTCGGTAAGCACATCCGACCTCGAGTTCCGCATCTGGGATGCAAGCACCGGACGAACCTACATCGCACAGAGCGAGGAGCCTATCAGCTTCGAGAACAACTCTGTAGTGGGCAGCCCGTTGAAGCCTGTAGTATTCAAAGCTAAGGACTATCGCGTGCAGAACATCAGCCTGAATGAGGGATGGACGTGGATTTCCACAAACATCGAATCAGACAAGCTCGGCGATCTCAACAAGTTGCTTGCCAACGGCAAGTGGACTGCCGACGACCAGGTTAAGAACGAGGAGCAGGGCTTTGCCTCATGGACAAAGCGCAATGGATGGGTTGGCTCACTCAGTGGCATAAACAACGACCAGATGTATCTCGTTCACAGTTCGGAGGCACAGGCATTGCAAATCTCGGGCTCGGTTGTTGCTCCTGCAACACACAAGCTCACCATTCGTGGAGCCAAGGCCGACGGAACACCTCGCTGGAACTACATCTCATATCTGCCTTCAGACAACTTCACGCTAAAGGAGGCTCTTGCAGGCTATGACGCCAAGGAGGGCGACATCGTGAAGTCGCAGACACAGATGGCAATGTACAGCGGCAACCTTGGATGGATAGGTAGCTTGACATACATGGAGAACGGCAAGGGATACATGCTCCAGCGCCAGTCTAAGGACGATGTCGAGCTGCAGTATCCTACCAAGACATCTGTAGGACGCAAGGCAAGGGCTCTTATGCCTAAGAACGCTGCCGATGCAGGCTACTATCCATATTCTACCAATATGACAGCAGTGCTTGAGGTAGAGGGTGTAGAACTTCAGCAGGGCGACCGTCTTGTAAGCTACGTATCAGGCGAGCGTCGCGGTTCGGCAGAGGCAATAACCCTGCCAGACGGACGAAACATCTTTATGCTCACTATGGGCGGCGAGAACCAGGAGGCTATGGATATGGCAATAGAGCGCAACGGCGAACTCATCGCCAAGGCAACGAGCGCTATAGGCTATGTTGCCAACAGCAATGTGGGAACCATCAACGAGCCTATGCTCATCAGCTTCCTTGGCAATGCCGGCGGACTCTACATCTATCCGTCTCCATTCCACTCGCAGCTTAAGATTAGAGCTACAATGGACAGCAAGGCATATGTAGACGTATTCGTTAGCGATATGAACGGTATGCGTGTTGCCGCATGGAACGACTGCAACAACAACGGCACCGTGGACATCACATGGAACGCCGGTGGCATGGTTCCTGCAGGTGTGTACATTGTAAGCATCTCTATCGATGGCAAGGTATACTCGATGAAAGCTGTTAAGAAGTAATAAACATTCTCTCATCTTTTGACAAAGCATCAAGGCGCCGACATTTGGCTTAGCCAGACAGTAGGACCTTGATGCAATGTCAAGAAACACTAAAACAGAAACCTAATATGAAATATATAAAGTATTCGTTGATTGCTGCAACGTGCTTCCTAATGGCACAGTGCACCGAGGAGGGCGACAAGACTTATCCCACACAGCCCGCACCGCAGTGGAGCGCAGTGGCAGAAGACTTCGTAAGCGAGGCTCCTACATGGCAAGTGGCAGATGCGGCTCCAACCTCGGCACCTTTATGGAAAGCCGACTTCAGCGGCAACGCACAGATTCCGCAGTGGGTAGACCCCGACAAGAGCATTTATCCAACGAGCATGACGGCTGTTGTGCGTCTATCGCCAATACTCGAAACCCTTGCCGCCGACGGCGATATGATGGCTGCGTTTATTGGCGGCGAATGTCGCGGTGTGGCTCAGAAGGTGCTTAACGA
>USCM01000326.1 GCA_900553155.1 uncultured Prevotella sp.
TATCTTGATGACCTCATTGGCTATGATTATCGGTCTTCTGCCATTGCTCATGCCTTGGGGTGTAGGCTATAACGGCAACATGACTCTTGGTTCGGCAGCCGTAGGCGGTATGCTTATCGGTATGCTTTGCCAGATTATGGTGGTTCCGGCTCTGTTCTACATCTTCCAGACTCTGCAGGAGAAGATCAAGCCTATCGAGTTTGAGGGCGACTCTGCTCATGTAGACTCTGAGATACGTCAGTACACCAACCCTTATGTGGCTGGAGCATTGCAGGATCAGATTGAGAAGAAAACGAAATAAGAATTCAGAAGACGAAACAATGAAATTGAACAAGATAATTCTCTTCGCATCTGCATCCTTGCTGATGACCAGTTGCGGATTATACAATAAGTACGAGCGTCCCGAGGTTAATGCCAAGGGACTCGTACGCGACGTTCAGAGCACAACCGACACGCTCGCCGTCAGCGACACCGCAAGCTTCGGCAATCTGCCGTGGCGTGAGGTGTTCACCGACCCGCAGCTTCAGGTGCTCATCGATTCGGGTTTGCACAACAACACCAATCTGCTGAACGCCGCTCTCAACGTAAAGATGGTTGAAGACCAGCTTATGGTTGCCAAACTTGCCTTTGTACCGGGATTCACCTTCTCGCCGCAGGGAACAGTGGCTTCTTGGGACGGCAACAAGGCCACCAAGACCTACTCGCTGCCTATCACAGCGTCGTGGAGTGTCGACCTCTTTGGCAATTTGCTCAACGTTAAGCGTTCGGCACAGATGACTCTGCTTGCCACTAAGGACTATCAGCAGGTAGTGCAGACCAAGGTGATATCAAACATCGCCAATATGTACTACACCTTGCTTATGCTCGACAAGCAGCTGCAGGTGGTAGACAATATGGCCAAGCTTGTGGAGGAGACATGGAACATCATGAAGATTCAGAAGGAACTGGGCCGTGTAAAGGAGACGTCAGTACAGAGTGCTGAGGCCAATCTCTACTCGGTTAAGGCACAGGCAACCGACTTGAAGCGTCAGATTCGCGAGACAGAGAACTCGCTCTCGTTGCTTCTCGGTCAGCCGGCACAGACCATCAAGCGCGGAACATTCGAGGGACAGTCGCTTCCTTCAAAGTTCTCTACTGGTGTAAGCCTTCAGTTGCTCAACAACCGTCCGGACGTACACTATGCCGAGATGTCGCTCGCTCAGTGCTTCTACGATGTCAACACAGCCCGCTCGCGCTTCTATCCTAATATCACTATCTCTGGCACGGGTGCCTTCACCAACTCGGGTGGCATGGGCATTGTCAACCCAGGCAAGTGGTTGCTCTCGGCAGTAGGTTCGCTTACACAGCCTATCTTTGCCCACGGTCAGCTCATTGCAGGCTTGAAGGTGGCAAAGTCAAAGCAGGAACAGGCTTTCAACACATGGCAGAACGCTGTGTTGTCGGCTGGCTCTGAGGTAAGCAATGCCCTCGTTCTGTACAACT
The DNA here is from genome assembly GCA_900553155.1 of uncultured Prevotella sp. Taxonomy (GTDB): domain Bacteria; phylum Bacteroidota; class Bacteroidia; order Bacteroidales; family Bacteroidaceae; genus Prevotella. The sequence continues at coordinate 1,483 of USCM01000326.1, forward strand.
CGTCTAACGAGAAGAGCGAGCTTGAGGCAAAGCAGGTGGAGAGCTTGAAGAAGAACGTAGAGTACAACAAGATGTTGTTCAACGACGGCTCAGCCACATATCTCGAGATCATCACCGCTCAGCAGAGCTTGCTCAACGCCGAGCTGTCTAAGGTGGCAGACGACTTCTACAAGATGCAGGCTGTGGTTAATCTGTACTACGCATTGGGCGGAGGAAGATATTAAAGAGTTAGGAATTTGTAAATAGAATAATTATGATTAGTGATAAAGCATATATAGCTCCGGGCGCAAAGATTGGCAAGAACGTTACAATCTATCCATTCGCCTACATCGAGGACGACGTGGTTATCGGCGACGACTGCGTAATCTATCCTTACGTGAGCATCATGCGCGGCACAACAACGGGCCGTGGCAACAAGGTTTATCAGAACACGGTGCTCGGCGCTGAGCCGCAGGACTTCAACCATAAGGGTGAGGCTACACGCCTCGTCATCGGCGACGAGAACATCTTCCGTGAGAATGTGGTTGTTAACCGCGCTACATTTACCAACGGCGAGACA
>USCM01000327.1 GCA_900553155.1 uncultured Prevotella sp.
GGTTGTGTCGTCGGTTGGGGCGCCATAGCACAGCACCACACCCATACGGCGACCTACATGAGCCTCCTGCTTGCCGAAGATACGTACACGTGTGTGGTCTTCCTTCAATGCCTCTACAAAGTTGTATGGCAGAGGGTCGTTGGTCTCGGCTGGCGACAGCACCACCGCACTGGCTCCTGCATGCTCAAGATGTATGCCTGCAATGGGCAGACCCATAACGGCACGGAAGTGGAGCTCGAACTCAGAAAGGTTTGTTGTGTGTCCGAGAGTCACCATACCCGTGTCGTGCGGACGCGGAGAAAGCTCGCTGAAGATCACCTCGCCCTGCTTTGTGAGGAAGAACTCAACACCCCAAAGTCCAGCTCCAGTAAGAGCGCGTGTAACCTTTTCTGCCATATCCTCTGCCTTGCGAAGCTCGTCTTCAGGCAACTGGAACGGCTGCCAGCTCTCACGATAGTCGCCTCCCTTCTGCACGTGTCCGATGGGCGGGCAGAACAATGTGGGGCCATTCTTCTGTGTAACGGTGAGCAATGTAAACTCCGACTCGAAGTGGATGAACTCTTCTATAATAATCTCCTTGACGTCGCCACGGCTTCCTTCCATTGCGTCGTTAAACGCCTTCTCAAGCTCTTCGGGCTTGCGCACGAGGCTCTGGCCATGACCCGACGACGACATAAGAGGCTTGATGACACACGGGAAACCTATCTCCTGCGAGTGCTCACGCAGCTGCTCAAGAGTGGTGGCATAGAAATATTTGGCTGTTCGCAGTCCAAGTTCTTTGGCTGCAAGGTCGCGTATCGCCTTACGGTTCATTGTATAGTTCACGGCGCGAGCACTCGGCACCACCTGTATGCCCTCCTTCTCGAAGTCGAAAAGGCGCTCGGTGCGTATAGCCTCAATCTCAGGCACAATGATGTCGGGACGGTGGCGCTCGACAACAGCGGTCAAAGCATCGCCGTCAAGCATATTGAACACTTCATGCTCGTCGGCAACCTGCATTGCCGGAGCACCCTCGTATCTGTCGCATGCAACGACATATTGTCCTGCACGCTTTGCGGCGATGACAAACTCCTTGCCTAACTCGCCTGAACCTAACAACAGTATTTTCTTCATGTGGGTCAATAAAAAGATAATGCAAAGCTAATACTTTCGTTCGGGCAAGTTTTTATTACACAGAAGACACTTCTACTTGATAATTATTTGGGCAAAGCACCCACATAATAACAAAATTATAGCTAACTTTGCATCCCGAATTAATAAAACCCAATAAATAATATATGATTGTCTGCATTGCCGAGAAACCAAGTGTTGCTAAGGATATAGCCCGAATTTTAGGTGCTAACGAATCGCACCAGGGATATATGCAGGGCAACGGCTACCAAGTGACGTGGACCTTCGGCCACCTTTGTACGCTGAAAGAGCCCAACGACTACACCGAGATGTGGAAACACTGGAGCCTGTCGTCGCTACCTATGATTCCGCAACGCTTCGGAATTAAGCTTATCGACGACGATGGCATCAAACGCCAGTTTGCCGTCATCGAACAATTGATGCAAGCTGCCGACGGCATTGTAAACTGCGGTGACGCCGGACAGGAGGGTGAGTTGATACAACGCTGGGTTATGCAGAAGGCTGGGGCTAAGTGTCCGGTAAAGCGTCTGTGGATATCGTCTATGACAGACGAGGCTATACGCGAGGGCTTTGCGTCGCTTAAGGACCAAAACGAGTATCAGTCGCTGTACATTGCCGGACTGAGCCGTGCCATCGGCGACTGGCTGTTGGGCATGAACGCCACCCGTCTGTATACGCTTAAGTATGGTCAGAACCGACAGATTCTTAGTATAGGACGTGTGCAGACACCTACCTTGGCACTTATCGTAAACCGCCAGAAGGAGATCGACTCGTTTGAGCCGGAGCCTTATTGGGTACTTGCCACTGTCTATCGCGACACCACCTTCACCGCCACCAAGGGCAAGTTCAGCACCAAGGAGGAGGGCGAGGCTGCCTTTGCAACCATTGCCGACAAGCCTTTCACCG
>USCM01000328.1 GCA_900553155.1 uncultured Prevotella sp.
CGACTCGCTCTTATAGAGGTTCCATACGCGGAATTCGTCAATCTCGCCCTTGAAGTAGTTGTCAACAGTCTCCTGCATGCCATTGTCGGTTGGTGTCCAAACACGGGCGCCGAGGCTGATGTAAGCGGCAGCTATGCCACCCAAATCCTGTGCCTCGAAGTAGGTGTTGAGCTTACCGTCGGTGTATATCTGGCCTCTACCGGTAGTACGGTTTACGGCTACAGCCACATGGTGCCAGTTGTTGTCGGCGAAGTTGCCCTCGCATACAGCCTTAACACCATTGTTGTGGAACACGAGATTGCCCTCTTCAAGATTGATTGCAAAGAGATTCTTAGATGCTCCCATATCCTCGCCGTCACCGCGTCCGTTGGATGCTATGGTGGCAGAGGTCTGTCCCTCGGCAGCCTTGAACCATGTCTCTATGGTGTAGTCCATAGTGTTGTCGACAACACACGAGCTGCCTGTAGACAGCTTGAGATACTGATCCTTGCCGTTGAATGTAGCCGAGCGTCCCTCTGGGTTAGCCCATTTGCCGCCCTTCATCTCGAGGTTGGCTCCGTGTGCCTTGTCGGTAAGCACGTCGCCCTTTGCCTCTGACATTGGGTAGTAGGCTATCAGGTTGCTTTCGGCTCCAGACAGCATGGTGAGCGAGTTGGTCTGTAGACGTCCAGGTGTCATAACCTTGTCCCAGATGCGTGCTCCGTGCATCTTGCCTGCGTAGTGGCCTGTGCCGTCAACGCTTGCGCCAAACACGTAGTTGCCCTCGCCGTTATACTCGCCAACGACAGCGTCGCTGATGAGCTGCTTGTAGTTGTAGTAGGCAGATACCTTGCCCTCATTGCTATATACAAGAGCCACGTGTGCCCATGTGCCTTGCTCGTAGTCGAATGGCTTATCGCTGACAACAGTGTTGTCGCCTACCTTTACGCGCAGATGGTTGTCGTTGGTGGTGCCAAGCTCGATAGATGTGTTGGCGTCGCCCTGACTGAAGAGCACTGCATCCTGCGACTTGTCGGCAAGGGTCCACATCTCTACTGTAAGGTTCTTGCCGCTCCAGTTGCGATTGAACTCGGATACCAGCTCGTCGTTCTCGCCATCGAGCTGAACGCTTACGCTGTGGTCAGTCTGTGCTCCGTTGCGGATGCCCGTTACAGAGAAGTTGTTGTCGGTAAGCAGACCGTCGGCGATAGGCTCGTTGAATGTAAGCTTTATCTCGTCGTTCACGGTAAGCACGCCGTTGGCAGGCTGTGCGCTACCGAAGAGACGCGGGTTGTACATATCCTTGATACCGCTGTGCACATTAGAGTAGTTGAACACTTCCTCGTTGTTGATCATGCTGGTACCTACGGTGCGCAGGTCGTAGCGCTGATCCTGCTGGTCGTCCATAAACCAACGATACTTGATGGTTCCGGCATCGGCTGCCTTTATCATCTCGGCACTCATACCATTCTGTATAGCCTGGTTGTAGAGCGTCTCGTCGTTGTAGTAGCTCATGAGCGTTGTCCAGTCGTTGTCGCTGCCCGACGACGGCTTATACTGAAGCATGATGCGGTGGAAGTTGTCGTAGTTTACATCGAATCCGTCGATTACCACGTCCATATAATGCTTCTCCAAACCATTGACCTCAGCTGTAGGCAACTTGGTGTTGTATGTCCAGTTGTCGGTAGGCTTCTTGAGGCTTACGTCGGTGGCAGAAGGTGTGAAGTGTACGCTGAATGTTACGTCGTCGTAGATGTCACCCTGGAAGTCGGTTGGGTCGCACTGACACTGCGACTGAAGCATCAGTCGGAGGTTGTCGTAGTTCATAACCGAACCCTTGCGCACCTCGAGTGTCTTGGTGAGCGTTCCGCCTGCAGGCACGAGCAATGCACGGCCGTTGCCGATAGGAGCGCCATCTATAAGCAGCTGTGCTCCGTTAGGATTGCTGCTGTCGTCGATTACGAGGTTATACCAGTTGTCGTCCTGCGACTCTGAGTTGTTGCGCAGATACAGGGTGAAGTAAGCCGACTTGCCTGAAGGTACGTTCTCTATGAAGT
>USCM01000329.1 GCA_900553155.1 uncultured Prevotella sp.
GTCGGTTACTGGTAAGGGTGTTGACGGACGTCTGTTCGAGGTTGGCAAGATGCAAGAGGTAAAGAACCAGTATTGGAATAAGTCGTACGAGTATGGCGCACCAGATAATGCAGATCCTGCAAAGGCTAAAAAGGGCGACCGCGAGAAGGCTACGGCAGCAGACAACTACGACCGCTCATGCGCCAAGTGGCGTCGCGAGTACGAGTCGGAGGGTTTGAAGAAGAACAAGAACTTCACCGCCATCAACTTCCCAATCTTGCGCTACTCGGATGTGCTGCTGATGGTAGCCGAGTGTGAGAACGAGATTAATGGTGCTCCTACACAGTTGGCATACGACTGCATCAACGAGGTTCGCAAGCGTGCCAACATCACAGCTATCCCTGATATGTCAATGAATACAGAGACATTCCGCCAGGCTGTAAAGGACGAGCGTGCTATGGAGCTGTGCTTCGAGATGACACGTCGTTGGGACCTTATCCGTTGGGGCGAGTTTAAAACAAATATGAACGCGCTTGTATCACGTGCCAAGGCTGGTACCAACTGGAAGTTCGGTCCAAGCAACGTATACAACTACTTCAATGTATCGGACGCTTACAACTACTTCCCGATTCCTTCGAGCGAGATGGCTGTAAACAAGCTTATCACGACAAACAACCCGGGTTGGTAATAAAACTTAAGTGGGCTACGGTGTAGCAGCCGTAGCCTACGAAAGCAAAAATCATAATATCTAAACAATTTAAAGCAATGAAACGAATTAAATATTACATATTCCTCCTCTTGGGTATGGCGTCGTTGGCAAGCTGCAGCGATGAGCTTAAAGAAGACGTATCGCTTAATGTAGGCGTTAAGACAGAGGAAGGTGTTACTGTGAATGGCGACGTTGTCACTGTTAAGGCAGGTACACCGGTTGTGTTCAACTTCTATGGCGACCAAGACAACATCTCGTTCTGGAGTGGCGAGAAAGGCAGTGCATACGCCAACAAGGACCGCGTCACTATAGCCCCAGAAGAAATAGAATCGTCAACCCTCCACTTCAAGCTATTGGCAAAGTATGGCAATGCTGATTGCACAAAGGATGTGCTTCACATGTATATGTCGGACAACTTCCCAGGCATTGCAGGCAACGACTTCGAGTCTGATGTAAAGCTTATGAACGAATTTGCATGGACCGACTTTGGACCTAAGCTTACTGATAAGGACGGCAATAACATCACGCTGCCGCAGGCTCCAAGTAAATCTATGGAGTATTCTGTAAACATAACCGACTTGCTTGGCAAGCGAATAGCATTTTCATTCCACTACCTTGGCTTGAACAATTCTGATGCACAGCCACGCTTCGAATTCACTGAGTTCTATATCGAGAATAAGATGAAGAACGGTACAACAGCCAAGCTCTTCGCTGGCAATTTGGGCTTTACACCTATCAATATGCTGTGTAAGGAAGACCTTGAGGACCAGAGAGGTATGACAACTAACCGTGAGTATGGTACTGTTACTAACAACGTCAGCGGTATTTGGAACTTGACAGGTGCAGGAAAGGGTAGCTTCTATATACATAGCTCTGGTAAAAACAAACCCCTTAAGAACTCATGGCTTGTTTCAAATTTGTTCGTTGTTAATTCTTGCTCACCCGACAAGGGCTTAACAGTGAAGAACATAAGCCAGAATACAGATACCTATAGCTATACTTACACAACTCCAGGTGAGTACAAGGCTACCTTTATCGCTACTAACAGTAACTACAAGCACGAGTCGCGCGTTATCCGCGAGATGACTATCAAGGTGTTGCCTAACGAATAGACTGATATAAACAATACGCCCCGAAGGGGCAGAAGCACATAGCCCAGGGCAGCGCCCTGGGGATAGATATATCTCAGAGCGCAGCGCCCTGTAAGGGCAGAAGCGTTAAAGTATATAATGCTTTTGCCCTTACAGGGCGTTATGTTTAACAAATGTTATCTAAAAACCCATAATACTAATATGAATCAAAAAACTAAAAGTAGAATCTTAGCCGCTTTTGTTGGTATGGCAGG
>USCM01000330.1 GCA_900553155.1 uncultured Prevotella sp.
GAGCCTCGCTCAGTCCGGGCGCTGTAGAGACTAAAGATATCTTGCCAGTCTTGAGAAACTCCATCCATTCGTCGAGCGGCGTTGTTGCCACCTTATCAAAATCGTTCACACGCAATACGTAATATTCAGGGAAGAGGTCGCCGGCTTCTTTGCGTTGCAGTATGTCGTTGCTCTTCAGTCCGAAGAAACGCTCGTTCTGACGTACCGAGAGCTTCAGAATGTCGTTCTCGTCATGCAGTCCCTTGAAGAATGTCTTGCCATGATAGACATAGTCGGTGCCCTGTCCAAGTTCGAAATACACGATGTTGATACTATACACCTTGCGCACCTTGCCATAGTCGTTGCCAAGTTCAATATAATCGGTTATGACCTTCGACACACCATAGAGCATACGGTGGAAATACGTCAGCTCGCGATTGTTCTGTATCTCGACAATGGTAAGTTCGCCGTCTTCGCTCTCAGCAAGAATGTCCACACGGTTAAACTTGTCGAGCTCGCTCTCCTGGTTCGACTCGCTCTCCAAAAACCTGAGTATGGTATACTTGCGGCCGAGGAGCGACGTCATCAGTCCTTCAAGCACGGCATGGTTGGCTTTATTGCGAAGCAGGCGTTTCATAGCCCAGTCAAAACGTATGTATATCTCCATAACTTTATATGCATTAATAAGTTAATTGTCTGTTGACACCTACAAAAATAGAAAATTAAATTGGAATGACAAACATTATCAAAGAAAAAAAGAAGCTATGCATCGCATCACGCCAATCGTAGCGTGTCAGCTAATGCATTGCAGACACCAGTTCTTCCTTCAACTTCTCCACTCCCGGAAAGCTTGTCTTTTGATAAGTTATCTTCCCTTCTTTATTTACAACGAAATACGTAGGAATGCCTGAGAACTTATATATTTTGGCAAGAGCGTCAGCCTGTTCTTCAGTCAATCGCACATGCACACCATTTATTGTCTTTATCATCTCGCCCCATTTATCTACAGGCGATGAGGCATCGGCTATATAAACATACACCACATCAGTAAGTTGTTCTTTCAATGGACGAATGGTAGACATTGCAGCTCTGCACGGCATACACCACGTGTTCCAGAAATCAATGAGCACAGCTTTACCTTTATACCTATCTGTTATTGTGGGCAATATCTGCTGGGCAGACATCTTGGGGTCTATGTCAATAATACTAAATGTAGAATTTTGATTGGCTGATTTTTTAACTTCAGCAAGAATATTGTCGGCTGAAGCAAGCTGCGACTTCAAGTCTTCGTTGTTGGCAAAAAGCAATTCGCGCACCATATCATTGGCAATGCTGTCATGAGCCGCTGCCATCTGTTGCTCGGTGAGAGGACGCTTGCGGTTGAACGAACGACTTAGACGCTTGCCCACAGCGATATCGTCAAGCAATGGGTCGGCAGATATATATTTACGACGAAGGGCAGACGTGAAGTCACTGAGATAATAATAATACCGTTGATTCTTGGAGTGAAGTACAGCGAGTTTTTCCAATGGTTTGAAGTAAGACACGGTGTCGATACTCATGTCGGCACGTGGCACTCCCCTTTTACCAGCTATCATTGGGGCCATAGATATATTGTTCTTAAAGCCAAACAGAGCCGAGGCATAATTCATAGACAGGATGCTCTGAGCCAATGTTCGGGTGGCGGAGCCAATAGCAGCATTTGAATTGATGGCTGCCAACAGTCGGCCATAACTCTGCTGCACATAATCGCGGTATTGCAACGGTGTCATACCACAAATATCATCAAAGGATGTAACGCCAAACACATCAATCTTTGTCTTTACGCTCTGCAATTCGGTATCTACAGCAGCGTGTTTGCCCTCAAACCACACATATTTCTTTACGTCAGAATCAGTTGCAAAAAGGTGTGTTGCGGCAAGAGTAAGTGTTGGCAGGTCGATGGTTACGGTTGTTGTGTCATTAGGTACGGCAAGAAATGGTATCTCCGTTCTGTTTACACGTATTGTTGCTACAGTTGGCAATATCGCATTGGCGCTGACTTGACAG
>USCM01000331.1 GCA_900553155.1 uncultured Prevotella sp.
CAGCATTGTATGTGAAACAACATAAGATGCTCGGCAAAAGTGAAGAACGGCGTAAAAAACAAATGGAAGAGGCTATTGAGGCTGTTGCGCCCGAATTGGAGAAGGTAAAGGGCAACTGGCTGAAGAAGGATATGATAAAACGCCGTATGGTAAAGGAATATCTTGAAAAGAACACCGACTATTATGCGAATGCTTATGACAACAACGCTATTAGTAAGGTGCAAGATTGGATATCTTCTCTTTGGTGGAGTCTTTGTTGGCTTTGTTTGCCTTTTGCGGCCATAATCATTTGGGTAATTGTTGCCATACTAATGGCATTGTTGTTTTATTGGTCGTTCTCAACCGAAATGGCTATATGTTGCGTATTTTCCGTTGCTGCAAGCATCATTTTGGTATGGCGACGCAACTACGTGTTGGCTCCGATAGCCATTTGTCTTGCGGCTATCCTTCTTTATGGGATTCTTAATGCTGGATTAGATGGTGTGGAAATGCGTGCTTACAACATGGTGCTTGAAAACGAAGGAAATATTTTCCTTAGTCCATCCCATGCAGAAGACACCATGTGGGGGAGCATGGTAATACTGGGTATCACCAGTATTTGTCTTGCTTTATATCCGTTATTAAAGAAAAAAACGTTGGTGATTTACGCGATATTGGTCTTACTGGCTGTAGAAGTAATACGTTACAGTGTTTATATGAACATGACGCTCTCTATTCCTACATCATATTTGTACTATCCGTATGTCTTGTTGTGTGCCATCAATGCCGACTTAGCGGTTATGCTTGGTATTTCGTACAACGCTGCATTTATAGTGATATTCGTTTATTTGGCATGGCTGTTCCCCGTAATCTTCGCTCTGCCTGCTTTCATAAGGTCGTGGAAGGGAATGGGCGAACTTAAAGAACGGTCGCCGTTGTATAAAAAAGCCAAATATAGACGTCTATACTATGTTTGTCTTGCATGGCTGATAATGAATGCCTTGGCAACAGCTTTAGTATGGGGACGATTTATCGGTATATCTACGGAAGAATGTGCATCGATTTTGGTAAAAAACACTCAAAACTTATCAGTGGTTACTGGCATAGGTTTTTTTGCAACGAACTTCATCGTCTATTGTGCGCCTATCTTGACCAGCGCGCTTTTCAGTTGGATATTATTCGCAATAACAAAGAGACAAATCAAATTGAAGGAGGACATTTCATAAACCAAACATACAAGAGAACGATGAACAAGATATATATCATATTGCTGGTTGTCATAGTGCTGCTGATTGTTAGCATCCCTTTTGTGCCTCCCATTTATAACAGGTACACTAAGCCATTGTATAAGAATTATGTCGACGCCAAGGCGTGGTATGGTAAGGTGGATTGCGAGAATCTCTCACAAGTACGAGACTATTGCGAGCGACGAGGGTATAGCACGGACTATTATATCCTGGTGGATTTCTCTATTCCATCGGGAAAGAAGCGGTGCTTCATCTACGACTTGCAGCATGGAAAGCGTGTGTTGAGCAGCTATTGTATGCACGGCAGTGGAAAGGGCAACACAGATGCCAAGCCTAAGTTCAGCAATGAGTTTGGTAGCGGATGCTCCAGTCTTGGACGATATGTGATGGTAGGAAAGGGAAGTAAGTTTAAGAAGAGCATCCGTCTTCGTGGTCTTGACAAGACCAATTATCTTGCCGAGACTCGTGGTATCTTGATTCATTCAGCAGGAAAAGTCACAAGATTCTCTGGCGATAGGGAGTATATCCCGATAGGCTCCGAGAGCCGTGGCTGCTTTACGGTATCGAGAGATTGTGTGACGAAAGTGATGGAGATATATCGTGGAGCTTCAAAGCATAGGCCTGTGATGCTTTATGCTAAATATAAATGATACAGTCTATGACGAACATGGCGATGTACTTGACTCTATGATTGAAACAGGTGGGATGAGCAAGGAAGAGTACCAAACAAAGATAAAGAACTTTGTTTGTAGCCTCTAACATCAGTATTTTGGTGCAAAGTTAGTGTTAAACAC
>USCM01000332.1 GCA_900553155.1 uncultured Prevotella sp.
TAAAGTTATATAAACTTAAATATCAGAGAGTTATAAATTATTCAGTAAACACTAATTATAATAAGTGATTGCGTTCTGTATTGTGCGTCTACGTGCCTCGCTTGTGTTGTAGCCCACATTTACGTTGGCGTCGAGCCAGTCGGTGATGTGTGCCTTAAGCGTCTCGCTGATGTTGAGCGAGCGAACAGACAGCTGGTTGTCGCCACCCATACTGAGTTTTGCCACCGGCGAGCCCCATGTACCCCAAGCGTAAGGCTGTCCGTCGCGTGCTGTGAGGGGCAAACCAGGCATAGGCATGGATGTTGTAAGCGCCGCACCAACCAATGTTGGAGCCACTTGCTCTTGTCGGCTGTATGCTATGCTGCTCTCAAGGGTGAAGATGCTGTTGAGCTTGTTGCTGTTGTTCCAGCGTATGTTGTATCGCTTGTTGTTGTTGTTGCCATACTGCAGGGTCGAGCCGTCGTACAGGAAGCTGCCCGATATGCGGTAAGAATTCTTGTCGTTGCCGCCAGCAAGAGCCAAGCTGTGGTTGGTGCTCCATGTGTCGCCGAAGAGCGAGCCAAGCCAATCGACGTTATTGTCGAACACAAAGTCCTTTACATCGGTAAATGCCGACTGTCCGAAGGGGTTGGCTGTCTGCTCAAGGTCGATGTATCCACCCTTGTACTTCTTTGCAAGCTCGGCGTATGTGTACCACACGTTGCTTGTTTTGTTGTCGTTGCGGAGGGCAGCCTGCACACCGTCTGCCCACTGGTCGATGTTGCAAAGCTCCGGCATCAAGCCCACGGTCTTGAAGGTTGCGCTACCGCTATAGTTGATTTGCAGCTTGCCTTCCTTGCCCTTCTTGGTGGTGATGAGCACAACACCGCCGGCAGCACGACTACCGTAGATGGCTGCCGAACCGTCCTTAAGGAAGTTGATTGACTCGATATCGTCTGGGTTGAGCAGTCGCATCTCGCTAACGCTGTTGGCAGCAACACCGTCTATTACAACAAGAGGCTCTGTAGAGTTCATTGAAGAAGCACCACGAAGGTTCAAGCCCCAGCTCTCGTCGCCAGGAGCCGAAGACGAACGGCTAATCATTACACCCGGCACCTGACCCTGCAATGCCTGAAGCGGAGACGACAAACCGCCCTTTTCCTGGAAAGCTTTGGCATCAACTACAGTTACGGCACCCGTCAACGACTCCTTCTTCTGCACACCGTAACCTACCACAACCACCTCTTGCAGCGTTTGCTTGTCCTCGCCCATCACTACCTTCATTGCCGGACCATTGACCTTTTGCACTTGGTCGGTAAAACCGATGTATGAGAATTTGAGCTGTTGTCCTCGCTCTGCTTTAATGGCAAAGTTGCCGTCGATGTCAGTAACGACACCGCCCTGCTTGCCAACTATTTGTACTGAAACTCCGATAAGGGGTTCGCCGGTGTTGTCTACAACCGTACCCTTAACCTCAATCTGTTGCTGTTGCATAAGTGTGGCAAGCTTCTGACCGCTTACAGCCATTGCCGTTTGGCAAGGGGCAGCCATACCTGCGAGCACACACAAACTTAAAAGACTATGCTTCATAAGGTTTTTATTAAGTTATTAAATTTATTTGATTTCGTAGAATATCTCGTTATAGAATGATTGAACACACCCCGAAGGTGCTTGATAGGCTATGCCAAATATACATTATATTATACAATCTTGCGCAGATAAGCCTTCATGTCTTTGGTAGAGAGGTAGATATGTGTCTCTACGGTGCGCTTGCTGAGCGCCAACATCTCGGCTATCTTGTCTGCCGGAAGCTCCTCGTGCTTGTACATCTCATATATACGAGCACGCTTGGCAGGCATCTGGGCAAGATGCCTACGCTCGAACGAGAGCATGTCGGCAGCCTCAACACGCTGTGCCGGCGACTGCTCGCACAGCGAATCCATTGTATAGGCTATGTTGCGCTCGCTTTCGCGCACAAAGGTCTTATGGCGAGCGTCGTCAATAATCATACGCTTTGCCATAACAAGTAGCAAG